>JAHEZG010000256.1 GCA_023251195.1 Chitinophagaceae bacterium
CGGTGTTAATCACCACACAAACTGTTGAAATGATGAAAGCCGGGAGTGTGATTGTTGATTTGGCGGCATCAACCGGTGGCAATTGTGAACTGACTAAGAATAACGAAACCATCGTTCACAAAGGAGTTACGATTATCGGAAACTCTTATCTCCCATCCACCATTCCAGCTGATGCGAGCAAAATGTTTGGAAAAAATGTGTTGAACTTTTTGAAACTCATTATTAATAAAGAAGGAAATCTGAACCTGAATTTCGAAGATGATATTGTAAAAGGAAGTTGCATTACTCACAACAAAGAAATCATTCATCCGAAAGTTAAAGAATCTCAGTTAGCTGTTAGCGTTTAGGAGTTAGCTTTTAGCTGTTAGCAAATAGAAATTAAAAAAAACTGAACCACAAAACATCTGAACTCATAAACACCTAAACGCTGAAAGCTAAAAGCTAACAGCTAATAAAAAATGGAACAACTCATAAATTTTTTAAGCAGCAACATGGGAATGATTTACATTCTCATTCTCTCTGTCTTCCTAGGCATTGAAGTTATTTCGCATGTGCCTTCAGTATTGCATACTCCTTTAATGTCAGGAGCAAATGCCATTCATGGTGTAGTAATCATCGGTGCCATCATAGTAATGGGACAGGCAGAACCTGATAACTACCTCGCCCTCACACTTGGTTTTCTCGCCGTAATACTCGGAACATTAAATGTGGTCGGAGGATTTGTAGTAACCGACCGAATGCTTGAATTATTTAAGAAGAAGAAAAAATAGTTTCAAGCTTTTAGCTACTAGCTTTTAGCTATTAGCTGTCTGCTTATCAAAAAATTAAAAAACTAAATGCTAATAGCTAAAAGCTAACCGCTAAAAGAAAAATGGAAAATCAAATCTTACAGATAATTTACTTAATAGGCTCTATCACTTTCATTATTGGATTGAAACGATTAAGTCATCCTGATACTGCGCGTCGTGGAAATTTAATTGCGGCTTTTGGTATGACCATCGCCATTGCCGGAACAATTTTTCTTTATCGGAATGACAGCGGTGAATCGTTTTCTTCCACCAATATTATTTTAATTTTTGTTGCGTTGTTGATTGGAACAATACTCGGTGTGCTCGGTGCAAAAAAAGTGAAGATGACTGCCATGCCGCAAATGGTTTCACTCTTTAACGGAATGGGTGGCGCGTGTGCAGCAATTATTTCAGTAATAGAATACCAGCATCATTTTGCTGTTGGAGAATATGGTTACATGGGAACTGTACTTGCAGGATTATTAATCGGAAGTATTTCATTCAGCGGAAGTATGATTGCTTTCGGAAAATTAAACGGCAACATTAACGACAAAACAATTCCCGGTCAATCTATCATTAACTTAATTCTGATGGCAGCATTGATTGGCACAGGTGCATATCTCACCACATTACCTGAACCAAACATGATGCTGCTCGGTGTTCTTACAGTGGGGTGCTTAATTTATGGTGTGTTCTTCGTTATGCCGATTGGCGGTGCTGACATGCCTGTGGTAATTTCTTTATTAAATTCTTTCACAGGGGTAGCAGCAGCTTTCGGAGGATTTATTTATAACAATCAGGTGATGCTAACCGGAGGAATTTTAGTTGGATCTGCCGGAACCATTCTTACTATACTTATGTGCAAAGCAATGAATCGTTCGTTGCTGAATGTAATAGTTGGTTCATTTGGTGGAGGTGCAACCGGTTCTGCTTCGGTTGGAAATGCGGCAATGGGTACTATAAAAGAAATTTCTGTTACCGATGCCGGCGTATTATTGAGTTATTCGAAAAAAGTAATGATTGTTCCGGGTTATGGATTGGCGGTTGCACAAGCACAACATGTTTGTCATGAACTCGAAACTTTATTGGAAGAAAAAGGTGTTGAAGTAAAATATGCAATTCATCCTGTTGCAGGTCGCATGCCCGGTCACATGAATGTATTGCTCGCTGAAGCTGATGTGCCGTATCCGAAATTATTGGAAATGGAAGATGCGAATAACGAATTCAATTCAACCGATGCAGTAATAGTTATTGGTGCGAACGATGTGGTGAATCCTGCGGCGAAAAAAAATCCGCAAAGCCCTATTTATGGTATGCCGATTCTGGAGGTTGATCAGGCTCAAAATGTTATTGTCATGAAGCGTGGTATGGCAGCAGGATATGCTGGAATCGAAAACGAATTGTTCTACGAACCAAAAACACGAATGCTGTTCGGCGATGCAAAAGCAACACTGCAGAAATTAGTTGCTGAAGTAAAGGCGAATTAAATTCCAACTGAAAACATGCATATTTGAATTTGCTTTTTGATTGTATTCCGGTTAAATTTTTCCGATGCGTTTACATAAAACTCTCAACCGCCAACCAATAACTCTTCAATCCAAATCCTGAAATTATTCCCTTGCATTTTGAAGTGAGTAAAGATGTTTTCCTAAACTCTTCTCGCGATGTGGGATTACTGATGTGAACCTCCACTACGGGAGTTTTAATAGATGCAATGCAATCGGCAATGGCAACTGATGTGTGAGTGTATCCACCTGCATTTAAAATAATTCCGTCATAGCTGAATCCAACCTGCTGTAAATAATTTATCAGTTCACCTTCCACATTGTTTTGGAAATATTCTAATTCAAATTCAGGAAATTCTTTTTTTAATTTCTCAAAATATTCTTCGAAAGATTCAGTGCCATAAATATCCGGTTCCCTTATCCCGAGTAAATTCAGGTTTGGGCCGTTAACAATTGCGAGTTTCAAATAGTGAACAGTTTTCACAAATATGAATAACAAATCGTGAACTCGATACTGTTGTTTACAATTCGTGCGTTCATTCCTTTACTGCATGGACTGGACTTCAACCATCAAAGGTTTTAAATCATATCTGAAATTAGAAAGATCGTTGTCGTCAAATACCATTGAAAGTTATTTGCACGACATTGAAATGCTCAATCATTTTTTTATTGCAAATGAAAAAAATATTTCGCCCGAAAATGTAAAGCAACTGGATGTTCAGGAATTCATTGCCGCCATTCATAAAAATAAAATGGCTGATTATTCGCAGGCAAGAATTCTCAGCGGCATCCGTGCATTTTATAAGTACATGCAGATGGAAGATATCAGTGACAGCGACCCGACCGAATTAATTGAAGGACCCAAATTGCGCCGCAAATTACCCGACACATTAAGTTATCCTGAAATTGAAGCTATTCTAAATACAATTGATTTGAGTACTCCGGATGGAGTGCGAAACAGAGCGATATTGGAATTGCTTTATAGCAGCGGACTTCGTGTGAGTGAAGCAGTGAATTTAAAAATCAGTAATTTATTTTTTGATGTCGGATTTATAAAAGTGATTGGGAAAGGCGATAAAGAACGATTGGTTCCCATTGGCGACACAGCCATCAAGCACATCAATATTTATAAAAATGAAATCCGTGTTCATCTCGACATCAAAAAAGATTTCGAGAATTTTTTATTTCTCAATCGTTTTGGAAAATCACTTTCACGCATTTCAGTTTTCATGTTTATAAAAGAAGCAGTAATGAAAGCCGGAATAAAGAAAACGGTAAGTCCGCATACATTCCGTCATTCATTCGCTTCTCACCTGATTGAGGGTGGCGCTGATTTGCGCGCTGTACAGGAAATGCTAGGACATGCAAGCATCACCACAACAGAAATTTATACTCACCTGGACAGAGATTATTTGCGAGAGTCATTAATGACTCATCATCCGTTATATAATAAATCCAAAACATAGAATTTATTTTTCTTGGAGATGTATGTTTGACAAATGATTTACAAATGCCTGCTCATTATTATTTTTTTATCAATCACTGCTTCATCTTTTGCGCAAACAATTTCTTCCACAAATAAAATCAATGACTCCACTCAAGTTGTTGAACTGGCAAAAAAGGAAAAATTATTTCTATATAACAATACTGCCGTTCCTCCTGTTGTTTCATTTAATAAGTATAAAAATGAATGGAAATTAGTTTCAACCGAAACCAATAATGTAACCGGTGGCGATTGTAAAAATCAAAACGGATGTATTGCCAATCATTACATCGTTTTAATTATTGATGCCGAAACCGGAACCATTAAAAGCAAGGTAGAGAAAACAACTCTTCATGCAATTTTGGAATAATTGAAATCTTGTAATTCCGTTCAACTTCTGTATCAAAACTCTTCTGTTTTATTTCCTCCCCTGCCAATTTTCGAATCCATACATTCGCATCCCGCCAAAAATCACAGATTGACAGTCACAGCGAAAAAATTTCACCCCAAACCTGTCAGAATTGTCCTCCAAATCCCATCGGCACAATTAGTGACTAACGCGGGCAAGTCAGTAGGCAGTTGACATTAAGCAGTAAGCAGAATTAAAATACCAATGAACTAATGAACAAATAAACAATTTTTAATTAATCATAATTCTAAAATCATAAATCCAAAACCAAATCATGGCAAAAGTCTCAATTAAACCAGTTGCTGGAACTCAAAACAGAGTAGTAATTAAACCAGCCGCAGCCGAAGAAACCACCAAGGGTGGAATCATCATTCCGGATACTGCGAAAGAAAAACCACAAAGAGGTGAAGTAATATCAATCAGCGAGATTGACGAAAAAGGTAACAAGCCTGTAGTTAAACCAGGCGATACTGTACTTTATGGCAAGTATGCCGGAACTGAAGTTACTGTTGATGGCAGCGATTACTTAATCATGCGCGAGACCGACATTTTCGCAATCGTTTAATTTCAATAGAAAAAAATCATTATCAAATCATCAAATTAACAAATCATCAAATCAACATAAATCATGGCAAAAATTATCAACTTCAATACTGACGCTCGCGACCGCTTAAAAAGAGGCGTTGATGCTTTAGCAGAGGCAGTTAAAGTAACCCTTGGTCCAAAAGGACGCAATGTGGTTATCGAAAAAAAATACGGTTCACCGGCTATCACTAAAGATGGTGTTACCGTTGCAAAAGAAATTGAACTCGAAGACCCCATTGAAAACATGGGCGCACAAATGGTGAAAGAAGTTGCATCTAAAACTTCTGACATTGCGGGTGATGGAACCACTACTGCTACCGTTCTTGCTCAGGCAATAATCACTGCCGGTTTAAAGAATGTAGCTGCAGGTGCAAACCCTATGGACTTAAAGCGCGGAATCGACAAAGCTGTTGCAGCCGTTGTTGAAAATCTTCGCAGTCAGTCAACTCAGGTTGGAAACGACAACAAAAAAATTGAACAGGTAGCTTCTATTTCGGCCAACAACGACAGCACTATCGGAAAACTGATTGCTGAAGCAATGGCGAAAGTGAAAAAAGAAGGTGTTATCACTGTTGAAGAAGCAAAAGGAACTGAAACTACTGTTGAGGTAGTGGAAGGAATGCAATTCGACCGCGGTTACCTTTCTCCATACTTCGTAACCAATCCTGAAAAGATGGAAACCGAAATGGAGCGTCCGTACATTCTTATTCACGACAAGAAGATTTCTCAAATGAAAGACTTGCTTCCTATTTTGGAAAAAGTTGCTCAGGGCGGAAACAGTTTAGTGATTATTGCTGAAGACCTTGACGGCGAAGCACTCGCAACATTGGTGGTAAATAAAATTCGCGGAACCATTAAAGTGGTAGCTGTTAAAGCTCCCGGCTTTGGTGATCGCCGCAAAGAAATGCTGGAAGACCTTGCAGTGTTAACCGGCGGA
>JAHEZG010000257.1:0-1007 GCA_023251195.1 Chitinophagaceae bacterium
TGCCAGTTGTACAGGAAGTACCAACGCGCAGGATCAGGCACACTGTTTCCGGTGATGGAAATTACACCCGGAATGGTGTATGGATAATTAGCCCCACTGCTGTTACGATATAAATTAGCTACAGCTAAAACCCCTAAGCTATAATTGGTGCCGGCAGCAATATCCCAATTGATGGTTACAGTAGATGCACCATCCGGAATATTTATGGTTGTGTCATGTAAAATATTTCCTCCGCCATCTTGCAATTCAATTGTTCGGTTGCCGGCGCCATTGGCAAACACATCGCATGAAATTAATTTGAACGGGGACAAGGCATCAAAAACCTGGAACCGATCAGTATTGTTATTGTAATTACCTCCGCTACCAATCAGGTTATCAACTGCACCAACTGGCTCTGGCAAAACCTGCACTTCTTCTTCCACATAAAAATTAGTTGTGCTGGTTATAAATGGAGTATTAAAAGCAGCACCAACTCCTAAATAATTACCACCGGTTGGCGCATCATACCATTTTAACAATGCACCGCTTTGCCCCGAAGCATTTAAGGTGAATACCGAAGCATTGCAATTAGTATCTCCAACTGCTATTGGAAGCATCGGATATTTTATAGTGATGTAGGCATTTTTGATTTCTGTTCCGGTACCAATTGTATTTTCTGCAACCAATGTAACAGTATAAGTTCCACTCGCAGCGTAAGTATGTGAAGGATTCTGAAGGGTTGAAGTTCCGCCATCACCGAAGTCCCAATCCCATGAAATCGGAGATTGAAGGGTAATATCGGTAAAGTCAATCGTTCCGTCGCAACTCAAAGTTTCAGTGGTTAAAAAATCAACATCGGGCATTGCCGATTGGCAAATCCAACTTGCCGCAAATCCTGAATTTGTAACACCACCGTCTGATGTGCTGACTAAAGTAAGCGTGCTTCCGGTTGCATTAATTATTCCACCTGCCGGTAAACCAGTGTTTGTATATTGACCAATTAACGGACTGGCGGTTGATGGTCCATC
>JAHEZG010000257.1:1018-5703 GCA_023251195.1 Chitinophagaceae bacterium
TTAAAGTAACACCTGTTGAATTTAATGGTGCAATTGTTATCGTGTCTTCATGATTATCAGTATAATTTCCTGAAGGACCACCATTGTCGTACAACAAACCATCGCAACTGACAAAAACAGAATTACTGTTTACCGGCATGTTGTAAATGCATTGAAGGCTTGAATCAACTTGTATCAAGGAAGTATAGGTGATTGAATCCATTCCGCAGATGCCTCCATCAGTTACCAATTTCACATCAAATGTTCCGTAAGTGTTATAAGTATGTGTTGGCGAAATTGCTGTTGATGTTGTTCCATCGCCAAAGTACCATAAATAGGATCCGCCATTTGCACTTAAATTCTGAAAATGAAATACAGCCGGAGTGGTGCATGAAGTTGTAACATCCACACTGAAATCAGAAACCACATTTGGGTCAAACACGCCACCAACACCTACTGCATGCCATGCTTCGGCAACCATTTGCACTTCGGGTGAACATGGGCCAAAAATATCTGTAGCGGCATTTAAGGTTGATTGCCTTGCATCTGCATATTGCGCAGTCGGAAACATATAGTCTCTCCAGGCTTTGTATAAAATTTCGGCTGCTGACGATAAACTTAATCCGGGAATTGAATAAGCATAAGTATTATCATTCGTTCCTGAACCACCAACTGACATTAAATAGAACCAGTAATTTAAAACACCACTATTGGTATGAACACCTCCATTATCACTGCCACCGTTTGCATGCCAGTACTGCCCTTGGTAAGTATCCGGCTGCTGGTAGGCATTCGGATCAGACATGCTTCGAAACGGAGTTCCGAAATCTTCGCCAATGAGCCAATCGGCAGTTGCACCGCCACCATAAAATTCCACTGCTGTACCAATGCAATCACTGTATCCTTCATTCAAACCACCGGGTTCATCCTGGTAATTTAAGCCACAGGTCAGTTCAGTTACACCATGTGAAATTTCATGCCCGCAAACATCAAGTGCAGTTAGTGGTCCGTTGTTTCCATCTCCATAAGTCATCTCCTGTCCATCCCAGAATGCATTGTAGTAACCAACATCATAATGCACATAACTTATTAATTTCATGCCCATATCATCAATGCTGTTTCTATTGTGATCAAACCAATAATAATCATAAGTCATTTCAGCTCCATAATGTGCATCTCCTGCATACTGATCAAGGTTTGCATTAATGTTGTTCCAGATATTATCAGCATCAGTAAAGTCTACAGCAAGTGCGTAATCAGTACCTGTTTCCATATTATAGGTTTCAATTCCATCACCTCTGTCGGCTTCACGCAGGCGATAACCTCCGGCAAAACTATCGGTTATAATTGTTTGAGTTCCTACATATCCTGTATTGGCTGTACCGGTTGCATCTGCATGTTCTATTCGGTTTATTTTATTCACAATTACACCTGTGTTCGCATCCACAAAAACATAATTACGCGATAGCGGAACGATTGAATAAATATCAAACCGATAACACAAATGAAAATCCTGTTCCTTTCCATCGGTTGAGGTGAACATTAATTCTCCTTTCGGAAAAAGTTTCTCCATCATAAGGTTGCGATCCGCAACCGATAATTTTTCAAAAACCGGACTTTGCCAGCGATAGGTTTTAGCACCTGTTCCGGCAATGGCAAAGTTTAATGCCGTTGCTTCGGTAATGGTAACATTAGTAAATGCATTTAACTGCTGAATAAAATTTCCATTGCAAGAAACAACTTTCCCGCCTTCAACATGCGCAATCCACATAGTGCCGGTTACCGGTATTCCATTCCAGGTTTGTTGAAAATGTATGTGCGAAATATTTTTTTCATCAACTGAAGTTTGCAGTTGTTTCAAACCAAACTCGTTTGAAGTTTTGAATGCCAGGCGCATCCACCGTTCGAAATATTGAACCGGAATTTCATGCCCCGGACTTAAAAAAATATAATTCGGAAATCCTGTTTTATCGCTGGTAATAATGCGGCTTGCACCGGCAACTACACTTTCAGCTTCCGCGCCGGTTATTTCTTTTGCATTAACCTGAATTGCCGCTAACAGAATAACGACAACATTAAAAAAATTTTTCATCGAAGTGGTTTGGTTTTGGAGCATCGAAAATAGCCGACTTGATTAGTAAACCAAATTTTCATTTTGCTGGCAGTAAACATTTTAGTCTATGCCTACTTTTAACTTGTTTTGCAGGCAATGAACACAAAAATTATTATTGCAATTGACGGGCATGCATCGTGCGGAAAAAGCACACTCGCCAGGCAAATGGCAAATATGCTAGGCTATACTTATGTTGATTCAGGTGCTATGTATCGCGCAGTAACTTTGTATTTCCTTGAAAACGGAATTGATTACCGTAACAAAGGGCAAATGGTGAGTGCTTTAAAAAATATAAATATCAGTTTTCGATACAATGAAAAAACTGAAATGCCCGAAACTTTGCTCAACGGACAAGTGGTGGAGAAAGAAATCAGATCCATGAAAATTTCTGAAATGGTAAGTCCGGTTAGTGCCATAAAAGAAGTGCGTGAATTTTTGGTGGAACAACAAAAACAAATGGGAAAACACAAAGGCCTGACTATGGATGGTCGCGATATTGGCACCGTTGTTTTTCCGGATGCTGAACTGAAAATTTTCCTCACCTCCAATGAAAAAATCAGAGCTGAACGAAGATTTATTGAATTGCATAAAAAAGGAATTGACGCCACGCTGGAAGAAGTGATTCACAATCTTGAATCGCGTGATTATGAAGACAGTCATCGCATTACCAGTCCGCTTTACAAAGCCGGCGATGCCATTGAATTAGATAATACCAACCTGAGTGAAGAACAGCAATTGGAGTTTGCCTTAAATCTGGTAAAAGAAAAAATCAGTGAGATAGAGAAAGGTGATAATTGAAAATTAATAATTGAGAAGTGTTAATTTATAATTGCGGTTTATTTTGTTAGCTGAAAAAACAAATCAATTTTTTAAACCCGAATAAAGAAAATTATGATTGTAAAAATTGATGACAACAGCGGGTTTTGTTTTGGGGTGGTGTATGCCATACAAATGGCCGAAGACGAACTGGATGAAAACCAACAGCTATACTGCCTTGGCGATATTGTTCACAACGACATTGAAGTAAAGCGGTTAACCGATAAAGGATTAAAAATTATTAATCACGAAGACTTACAAAACCTGCACGACTGTACAGTGTTAATTCGTGCGCACGGCGAACCACCTGAAACCTATTTAACTGCATTGCAAAACAATATTAATTTATTGGATGCCAGTTGTCCGGTGGTTTTAAAATTACAGAATCGTGTAAAAACTGCTTACGACAAATTGCCTGAAGAAAAATCACAAATAGTGATATTCGGAATACCGGGCCATGCCGAAGTGAATGGATTAATGGGGCAGACAGATAAGAATGCAATTATCATTACCACCGAAGCTGACCTGGATAAAATTGATTACAGCAAACCGATTATCCTTTTTTCGCAAACCACCAAGAGCACCGATAAATTTTATCAGATCAAACAATTAATTGAAGAGCGTGCTGCGTTAGTTGGTAATAAAAATGTATCGGCCAACGATACTATATGCAGGCAGGTAAGTAATCGCGAACCGCAATTGAAAATTTTTTCGGCAAAGCACGATGTCATCATATTTGTTGGAGGAAAAAAAAGTTCGAATGGTAAAGTATTGTTCCAGGTTTGTAAAGAGGCCAATCCAAGAACCTATTTCATTTCATCAGCCGATGAACTGAATTCTGATTGGTTTTCAAATTGCGAGTCAGTTGGAATTTGTGGCGCCACCTCCACTCCTCTTTGGTTAATGGAAAATGTAGCGGATACCATAAAGGAAAAATTTACCGTAAAAACTGTTTGAGTATTTCAGCTTTGGATAAAACAGTTCATCATTAGATTTATTCAATAGATACAAATACATACCTGCAAGATCCCTTAATTCCAATATCCAATTTAACGGCAATGGTTTTATCATCATTACAAATCTGACCGAAATCAGCAATTAAAATTGGCCGGAGTTTATCAGGGCAAGGTTTTATATCAGCTATGTATTTTTCGGTATATGAACAATTCACCAAATCAATTTCAGCAAGTACCATTGAACTTTTATCTCTGTAAGCCGAATAATTTCCAGGCTTATCTCCTGCTTGTCTTTTCTCAATGTTTCCAAGATTGTCGTTGTAAACCATGAAACACTTTGTTCCCTTCATTAAAAATACTGACCCGCAATAAATTCGTTTTACCGGGTCAACAATATTCTGAGTACGCTCAATAATTTTTGAGGAAACTATTTTCCCGGCCGGACTTACTTTCATAATTAATATATTTTCCATCCAGTCGTATTTCCTGTCGTTTAAATAATCGCCGGAAAAAACAGTGTTGGTGTTGAAGGTGCATTCGCCCACCATTCCAAAATTTCCATCAGCCAAACAAACAATTTTATCTACGCGCATTGTGCGATCCAGCGATTTTAAGTCCTGTGCATCTGATTTGAAATTGGCATTCAACCACATTTCAGTTTTTGCAGTTTCGGTATTTATTTTCTGAATAAAAAATCCTTCGGCATTAAAATTTAAATCCTTGCTTTCTAAATATCTTCCGGTTAAATAAGTGGTTCCCTTTGAATCAGCTACAAGAAATAAATCATCGACATATTTTAATTTTTCAATGGATGCAATTGG
>JAHEZG010000016.1:0-4885 GCA_023251195.1 Chitinophagaceae bacterium
AATGTTGATACATATCCCGATGCCGGATTTTACTATGCATTGTGTTTGAAATACAACGGCAAGTACACTGAGGCAAAGGCCGCATTTAATAAGTTTGAAAAAACTTACAAAGGGTTAAACGCATCGGCCATGAAAAAGAAATCTAAAATGCAAGCCGAAGGATGCGACCTTGCCATTAAAATGATTGCTGCGCCTGATACAGTTAAAGTGGAGCACCTTGGGGCTAATATTAATGCTCCATATACTGAGTTTGGACCGGTTCCATTCGGAAATGATTTGCTTTTGTATTCATCATTGAAATCCGATACCATCATAATTCTTGATGACAAGAAAAAAAATCAATCATTCGCTCAGTTTTATTCAGTGCCGAAATTAACTGACTCAACTTTTGGTGAAAGTTCCTTATACACTGCCATGCCTATAAATGATAAGGATGTGCACAATGGAAACGGAGCTTTTTCAGCGGATAAAAAAAGATTCTATTTCACTCGTTGCAAATTGGATGAAAACAATATGAAAATGCGCTGTGAAATTTTCATGACCGAAATAAAAAGCAATGGAAAGTGGAGCAACCCGATAAAATTACCTGCCGAGGTTAATTCAGATTCAACACAAACTCATCCGGCAGTTGGAAATTCAAAAGAAGGTGAGGTTTTGTATTTCAGTAGTAACAGAGCGCAGGGAACAGGCGGAATGGACATTTGGTACAGTGTGAAAAAAGGCGATGCATGGAGTCCGGCTATGAACCTAGGTAAAAAAGTAAATACGCTTGGCGATGATATTACTCCTTATTATGATTCAAAAAATTTCACACTTTATTTCAGTTCAAATGGATGGCCTGGCATGGGTGGATATGATGTGTTTAAATCAAAAGGAGCAATGAAAAAATGGGAGCCAGCAAAGAACATGGGTTTCCCGATTAACAGCAGTGTTGATGATATGTATTATACTTTATCAGATAAAAAATACATTGGTTATGTGGTGTCAAATCGGCCTGGTACAATTTCAGTGAAAAGTGAAACCTGTTGCGATGATATCTGGGAAATTCGTTACCCAAGAATTATTTATTATGCAGTACGAGGTTATGTATTTGATGCAAAAACCAAACTAAAATTACCTGATGCAAAAGTAATTATGGTTTCAAACGATACCGTTAAATGGGGCAAGGATCAACTATCTAAAAAAGACACCATGTATTTCTGGGATACTCAAGCATTTATGTCGTACGATTTAAAGGCTGATAAGGACGGATACTTTAGTAACGAAGCTGGCTTTAGTGTTGAACGCAAATTTGAAAACGACACCATGCGGGTTGATATTTATTTAACTCCGATTCCACCAAAGGAACCAATTGTAATTGAAAATATTTTTTATGATTTTGATGGAAAAGCTTTGCGTACAGAATCTTATAAAGGTCTTGATTCCCTCTATAATTTATTGATGGCAAATCCAACAATTCAAATTGAAATACGGTCTCATACTGATAGTAAAGGAAAAGATGATTACAATTTAAAACTTTCGCAAGGTCGTGCTGAAAGTGTTGTGAATTATCTTATGGGCAAAGGAATACCTAAAGAACGATTGGTTGCAACCGGAATGGGTGAGAAGGAATTGTTAGTGAAAGAAACAACTGATGATGGAAAAGATTGTGAATCTTGCCGTCAGTTAAATCGTCGTACTGATTTTAAAATCATTGGAGTTATTCCAGGTAAAGATGTAATATACAAGCAAGGTGATTCTGGATTTGATGAAGATGCTGTTGATACATTGGAAGAACAAAAGGAACAAGAAAAACAAGAAGAAGAAAAATAATTATGTCATGCTGATATTTATTTCAAAAGCCCTCCGACAATTATCGGAGGGCTTTTGTTTTTGCAAAAAACTAATAGAAATTATTTTCGTGTTCCTAAAAAAAGGAAAATCCATCCGGCAATAAAACACATGCCACCTAGTGGTGTAACAGGTCCCAACCATTTATAATTTGTTAAACCAATAATTTCGTGCGTGCTGATTAAATACAATGAACCGGAAAAAAATAATATTCCAACTATAAAACTAATGCCTGCATATTGAATGTACTTGCTTTTTAAATCGCTCATTAATATTCCTGCAACGAATAATGCAATGGCATGATAAAACTGATAGCGAACAGCCGTTTCAAAAGTTGCTAATAATTCAGGTGATAATTTCTCTTTTAAAATATGTGCTCCAAAGGCACCCAACAAAACTGCAAGTGCGCCAAGAATACTTGCAGTAGAGAAAAATGTTCGTTGCATGTGTTGTTGTTGATTATGATTTTAGGGTGAAAAACATTGCGAATTAGTTTCGCCGAAAGTATGGTAAATAAAAGAATGATTAAATGGGCTGCTGTTATTGCAGTGTTGATAGCAGTTGTGGTTGGGTCAATAAAATTTTTTAACCAGTACCAACCAACAGGACGAAATAATTTATTAAAGCGCGCTATTCCAAAAGACGCAGCATTCTTTATTGAAGTTCACAACCTGAAAAAATTAGCTGACGATATCAATAAAAAAAAATATACTGTTGATTTAGCTGACCTTCCACTCATTAAAAAATTAAAAGAATACAGCTCAATACTTAAACCATTGTGTGAAAAAAATAGCGACTGGCAAAATTCATTTTTTCAAAACACTTTCATCGCATCCTATCATTTTGTTGGCAATAATAAATTTGATGTGGTTTTATTACTGGATTTCAGCAGGTTTGGAGAACCTGATTTTAACAAACAATTAGCAAAACTGAAATTGAATGCTGATTCACGAAATTTTAAAAGTGAAAAAATTTATGAAGTTAGCTTTCAGGATGGTAAAAAGCTGAACATCGCATTTCTGAATAATGTTTGCATCATCAGCGCAACAGCCTCACTTACTGAAGATGCAATGGCGCAAATGCTTGGGCGAAACAGTTTAATGGAAGATAAATCGTTTGCTGATTTAATGCAGCAGGTAACTGATGATTTTGAATTATCGATTTATATAAATTACAATAATCTGGCTGATTTTTTCGGAGGCTACTCGGTACCTGAATCACAAACTTATCAAACTGCATTTGCAGGATTTGCCGGATGGTCGGTTTTTGATTTAAAGTTTACTGAAAGTGAAATTGCGGTTCATGGATTTTCAATGGCAAATAATAAAACAAACTGGTTGCAACAATTTGATGCAACAACAATTTTAAAAAATGAAACCGGAAATGTGATTCCTGATGTTGCGGCAATTGTAATGAGTGTTTCAATTGGCACTAATTCAGCTTTCGATAAAATAAATTCTTCACTGCAAACCAATCCGGATTATCGGCGATATATAAAAACATGGATTGGGAATGAAATTGATTTTGTGTTAACAGAGCCGGTCAACGGTAATTTTTCTCCTCAATCATTTTTGGTTTTTAATGGCGTAGATTCAAAACATGCTACTGAAACGCTTGGGCAATTTGCTACCATAAAATCCGGTGGCGACAGTGCTGTGTTTATGAAGTACAAATCAGTTTCCATTTTTCAATTAAAAGTCGGCGATGCATTTAAAACCTATTTCCCGAATGCGTTGATCGCTGTAACGAATCCATATTGCTGCGTTTTTAACAATGCAGTTATCATGGGAAATTCATTGGGACAGTTGAAAATGTATATTGATAAACTGAATGATAAGAATGTTTTATCCAATGAATTATTTCAACAATCATTGTTAAAAAATTCACAGTACACCTGCTGGTTCAATCCTTCGAGGCTAAAAGATTTTGTGCTATCGCTTTCAGCAGATGATTTCAAGCAAAATTTCCAACAGTATTTTGAATGGATTCGAAAATGCAATTCAATCATACTTCCATTTACCCAGAAAGAAAATTATTTTGAAACAATTGGCTCCATTTCATTTTCTGAAATAAATAAAATTTCGGAAGGTTACGCATGGAAAACACCGTTGGATACAATTGCCATTTCATCACCACAAGTATTGCAAGATGCTGAAGGAAATAAAATTATTTTTATTCAGGATGCATTTTATCAATTGTATTGCATAAACAAAGGAGGTGATGTGGTTTGGAAACGAAAAATGGATTCACCGGTTATGGGAACAGCTTATCAGTTGGATTTATACAGTAATGGCGAACAACAATATATTTTAAATACCAGCGGTGGAATTTATTTGTTTGATATCAATGGAAAAGACATAAATAATTTCCCTATCCGGTTGGCAGCCGCAGCAACTTCCGCTCTGAGCATGATTGATTTTGATGGACGGCAGCAATTTAAATATTTTGTTTCGTGCAGCAACGGTTGCATTTATGGTTTCGAGAAAAGTGGTAAACCTTTGGGTGGCTGGAATCCGAATGCAGGAAACGGACTAATTAAAAATCAATTACAGTTTTTTAAAGCAGGGAAAAATGAATTTTTAACTGTAGTGGATGCAAACGGAAAATTATTGTTGTTTGATCGTACTGGTAGAAAATCAAGCAAGGAATATAAAACCACACTCACTGTAGCAACTCCGCTGATGATTGGAAAACAAAATCAATTAATTGCAATTGACAGCACCGGAAAAATATATGAATTAGGTTTAGATGGAAAATCAAAATTATACAAACTCATTTCGGATGAATCTCAATATGCTGCAATGAACATTGGTAGTGATACAAGCGTTGAAGTAAATTTATTATTCAATCAAAAATTAATACGAATGGGATTTGATACCGCTCAGTTATTTACTTATATTTTTGAAAGTGGTAATCCTTCTCGGTTGAAATTATTTAACTGGCAACCAAGCAGCGAAACACTTGCATTATCAATTGATGAAAACAACCAGCAATTGTATCTGATTAATTCATCAGGCAAATTATTAAATGGTTTTCCAAAAAAAGGAAATTCATT
>JAHEZG010000016.1:4895-19856 GCA_023251195.1 Chitinophagaceae bacterium
TATATGGAAACAACGAAGCCATATTTTTAACTATTCAAAACGGAAATGAGTTGATTGCCTATCCGATTGATATTCGTTGAGAAGATTTATCCTTTCTTTTTCCCCAGAAAATTTTTCTCTGCTTTGCTATAACTGAAATAATTAATGCTTCCGATTATTATTTTATAGGTGCCCAATACAATAGGGAAAACACAAACATGCCATGACCAATTAAAAATAAAAATACTGACAACGGCAATTGCTAATGAGAAAATTCCAATTATAAAATTGTTTCGAATTGACTCTTTATAATATTTCGTTTTTAAAGAAGGTGAATCAAGCATTTTGCAAAACTTTTTTTGAATTCTCTTTTTTTATTCTCAGTTAATTTCGATAGTAACATTGTAAATTAATTTCACAATTAATTATTCGACACTCACTTTTTCTACCAAACAATTTCTTTCTTCCCATGTTGTTTCAGCAATTCATTGGTTTTAGAAAAATGTTTGCAACCAAAAAATCCGGCCCATGATGATAGGGGAGAAGGATGTGCCGCTTTCAAAATAAAATGTTTAGATGAATCAATAAGTGATGATTTATCCTGTGCAAAGCGCCCCCACAACAAAAATACCACTCCCGTTTTTTCTTTCGAAATGGTTTCAATCACTTTATCTGTAAACTGTTCCCAGCCTTTTTTGTGATGCGATGCCGGTTGATTGGCGCGAACAGTTAAAAGGGAATTCAACAATAAAACTCCCTGCTTCGCCCATCGTTCTAAATTTCCTGATTCAGGAATTTCATTACCTAAATCAGAATGTATTTCTTTAAAAATATTTTGCAAAGAGGGTGGATGCTTCACTTTATCCGGAACTGAAAAACACAAGCCTTGCGCCTGACCTTCACCATGATATGGGTCTTGACCAAGAATCACCACTTTAACATTGTTAAATGGAGTGAGATTTAATGCATTGAATATTTTTGAACCTGCCGGATATATTATTTGTCTGTCTGCTTTTTCCTTTAATAGAAACTTTTTCAGTTCAATAAAATACGGCTTTGCGAATTCATCCTTCATCACAGCCTTCCAACTTTCCTCTAAAGTGGGATTAATATTTACTACTGCTAAGTTTTCTTGTTCAGTCATAATAAAATTGAATGCAAACAAACCTAAATGATTTTGATTTAATGAAAGGTATCGTTCTATATCCATGTTTTATTTTAGCGATAAAGCATTGACTTGCTTTAATATATTTGCGGCGCTAAAAAATTCAGGTCCGGTAGCTCAGGGGATAGAGCAACAGCCTTCTAAGCTGTGGGTCATTGGTTCGATTCCAATCCGGATCACTTCCTTAAAATTTATTTTCACAGTTAAATTACTTGCTAATTGTTATTTGTTAAAAAGAGTCAGATACCCGGTGCAGGCATGGGATTGTACACTGATACATTAATTAAAAAAGACGAAAAGGTTTTAGAATACATTGGTGAAATTATTACCTGGGCTGAAGCTGAGAAGCGCGATGATGATGGCAAGGGCGGGTATGTTTTTTACATTACAAAATATAAATGCATTGATGCGTATGCCGAACCAAAAAACCTGGCCCGCTATGCAAACGATGCAAGAGGATTAACGCGTAAAGCAGGTTGCAAAAACAACAGTTACTATGCAGTGCGCAATCGCAGGTCATACATAATTGCAAGCAGGCATATTAAACCCGGAGAAGAAATTTTTGTTTGGTATGGTACAGATTACTGGTTGCCGTGGATTGAAAGTATTAAGGCACAAAAGAAAAAGAAGCGCGATGAAGCAAAAGCAAAAGCGGCGCATAAAAAATTAAAAATAAAAGTTCAGCCGCACCATCATCCAAAAAAGTCATCGCGATAACATATGCTCCAGGCGATTGGTAATTGCTTTTCCAATTGCTGAATTTCCAAAATCTCTTTTTATTAAATAGGCTTCTGAAACTTGCAGGGCATCCAATTCAAACATTTTTCTGTAGAGCATTGAAGCAACTTCAGCTAAATTATTTTCTGAGCCCAATGAAAATAGTTTCAGGTTTTCATTGGAGGGAATTTTTTTTAAATCTTCAGCTAATCCAATCACGATACTATTTTTTTTAACCGGAATTTCTTTTTCAGATTGTATTTGAAAAACTGCTGTGGCAGGTGAATAATGTTTGTACCTGCTGCCGGGCGTTGTATGCTCAATGGACAAAGCATCTGTCACTTTGATGTTTTCATTTCGCAAACACCATTCAATGTCTTCCTTGCCAATAGCACCGGGGCGAAGAATTCTGATTTCATCTTTGTTTCTGCAATCAAGAATGGTTGATTCCAAACCAACTGAGCTTGCTCCTCCATCTAAAACTCCGTCAATTTTTTTTCCTAAATCAGCTTCCACCATTTCGGCTGTGGTTGCACTGTATTTTCCTGATGTGTTTGCTGATGGTGCAGCTAATGGGAATGAAATTTTTTTCAGCAACTTCAACAATAATTCATGCATTGGAATGCGGATAATAACATGCGCTGAACCGCGTGTTGCCGCTTGAATTGAGGAGGGTAATTTTAATGGAAGCAAAAAACTTACAGGCCCCGGGGTAAATTGATTCACGAGTAACTCAACATATTTCGGATATGCATTCAGAAAAGTTTTTGCCTGCGCGAAAGAATAAAAATGACAGATGAGCGGATTATCAGAAGGACGATTTTTAATTTCAAAAATCCGTTCAATTGCTTTTTTGTTTGTTGCATCAGCTGCTATACCATAAACAGTTTCAGTTGGGATGGCAATTACTCCGCCCTTGTATAAAATTTTAGTAGCCACTTCAATTGATATTTTCATTGAAGTCAGTTAGGTATAACAGATGAAATTTTATATCTCACGAGAAATAAAAATCTATTCATTTCAGTACTATCTACCTTAAGTTCGTTAAAAACTATTGCAACAATTTTTTCATTTCCGTTTTCAACGATAGATACCGTACCATTAGCTGATTTCTTGTTCAGATAATAGGCTTTAATATTTCTTTGCGTCGCATATACACCTTTTACACGCACTAAACTCAACCTGTTTTTTATTTCATTTCCAACAAATTCTTCTAACACTTTTTTATTGATTGAAACAGAATTATTGAAATGCGCCACCACATAATTATTGCTTTGCGATGAAATCCATTTTTGATAAATGATTTTAGAAGATGGCAAAGTGTCAATTAAATATTGCGGAATACCGGGCATGGGAACTGCAATTACACTGCATGGATAAACATATAACCATCCTTCTTTGCTTATGTCGTTGTAGTTTGCTTCAACCGGCTCAACTGTAAATCCTTTTTTTCGAAGCAATGAAATAACTCCTGAATCGCCGGTTAAATGTGCGGCACCAAATGCAGCGAAAGTGCTTTGTGCTTTTATTAAACTTTCAATAGTATCGGCCATTCCTTTATTGCGTTTGTATAAAATCTGATTCACGAAATCTGCTGACCACATTTCATTTTCCTGGTTGTTAATTAAAATCTCGAGCTCACCATTAATGTAGTGATTAATAAAAGTATCTAAGCCTATGTTAGAATTTTCTTCGCGAACAGAATTCATAAGCATTTCTACTTGCTGCTTAATGGTAAGAAAATTAAAAACATCTAACTGGGTTTGGAGAATTTCCAATGCATTAATTTTTTTTCCGGAGTGCTTGGCCATTTCTTCAAAATATTCATCCAGAAAAAACGGATTCAAGTTTTTTTTTGATATCGTATCATTTAATATTTCATTTTGCGATAGCATGGTAGCTATGTATATCGGTTTCATCCGTTCAAATAAACTCATTGGCAAACCGGTTGCAGCTTGTATTTTTAATGCCAGTGAATCATATTGATTTTTTGATAAATAGTTTTCAATCGTTTGTCCGCTGTCCATCATCATATTACTGATTACATCTTCCCGGTTAAGCTCATCTAATTTTAATTCCATTGCAAAAGCACGGCAGCGCATAAAACAATTCAACACCGAATCGCTGAAATGAAAAACACGAGCATCGCGGGTGTGCATGGTGCCATATAAATAGGATGAGTATTGTAAACCCTTGCCCGATATTCTCCAAAGCAAAGTGCCACTTGTTGGCAGTGGATGTGTTTCGGCAACTATAATTCCCGGAAAAAAAAGAAATACTAAAAAAAAAAAGCGACTCATTTTTGGGTTTGTATTACTTCCAATAATTTTTTGCATTGAACCAGGTAACTGGCATCATCCTGAAACCGCGGCTTTAAGGCAAGTGCTTTTTTAAGCGCATCAATGGCTTTTTCATTTGCTTCATTATCCTGATATGCTTTAGCCAGATCGAGGTAAAATAAAATATCGTTGGCATCCAGACTGATGGCTTTGATGTAACACTCAATTGACTTGTTGATGTCGCCATCAGGTATGCCACCAAACAACGAGTTGGCAACCGCTCGTTCAGCAAAATTTAAATTGGCCACTTCGAAATTCCACTTTCCTAAAACATGCCATGCACCTGCATGATTTGGATTATACTTAATAGCCAGCTCTGCATAATTTTTTATATCGCGACTGGCGGCAACTTTATCTCTTGATCCGCTGATTAAGGCCATGCGGCCCATTGCAACTGCCATTACAAAATTTGATTCGGCATCAGTAGGGTTCAGTTTTAATGATTTTACTGCATATTGTTTAGCTGTTACAAAGTACTCTCGTTTTTTTGTGTCGTCGGTTTGCCGGTTGCCTATTCGTGAGCACATTAAACTGGCATTCCATGCAGCTTCGTAATTATTCGGGTCGCTTTTTAATGCCGCTTTAAATTTTTCGAGCGCATCTTCTTCTTTCATTTGTGCTAATAAATCTTTCCCCTGCTTTACTAAAAGCGGAGCATCTGATGACTGAGCAATTATAAACTGAAACGAAAAAAGAAAAATGGCTGTAGCAACAATTTTTTTCATGTAGTTAAATTAATTTATTCTGAATGGGTTAATTGATTGGTTTCAATAATAAGAATGAAATACATTTTTTATTCGGAAATTTTCATTCGGTCAATAATTGGATTTATTTTTTTAAACCATAATGGCGGAATCAAAGCTGTATAGAAGGAGCCAAAATATCCGCTTGGCAAAACCGGACTTTCACCATAAGATTTTAGCGTATAAAAGGGTTTTGATGCATAGTAATGATGATCGGCGTGTCGCGATAATTCTATCAACGCAAACCGACTCAATAAATAATCTGATTGCCAGCTGTGTGTGGCATTCACTCTATCAGTTTCATTTCTTTCCAATCCATAATGCTCAATATAATTAGTGTATTCCAAAAGAAATACTGCAATAAAACTTTGAAGTAGAAATGCAAGAAGAATTATGATTCCAAAAAAATAATAGAGCAAAATGCAAATGATAATTTCAAAAAAAGAAATCATCAAAACAAAATTTTGAAATGAATAAGTAGAACTTTTTTTATTTCTCAATCGAATTGTTTCAATTTTAAAAGAACTAAGAAACTGTTGCGGAACTGTTCTGAAAAAAAATTGATAAACCGATTCCCCGTATCGCGCAGTTGCAGGATCTTTTTTTGTGCCAACTAATTTATGATGGCACTTGATGTGTTCAATATAAAAGTGTCCATAGTTAACCAATACTAAATTCCAGATTCCAAGTGTCCTTAAAATTTTTTCTTTCCGATGAATCAATTCATGAGCTGATGTGATACCGGCCATTCCACTATTCAAACCTGTGGAAATTGCTGCGGTTAAAATCCATCCACCGGAAATAATTCCTGACTGAATTCCATAAATGAAACTGATTACACAAGTTGTTAAAGTTAAAGGGTGAAGAATTAAAATCAGATTTGATAACATTGGAGAAGCATGATTGTCTTTTTTATTTTCGGGTAAAAATCCTTCAGAAAAAATCATGATCACTAATCCATAAAATGCATTCATCATTGTAAAAACTCCACCTGATAAATTTCCTGCAATGACCAATGGAACAGGAGAAAGACTTAATAAATATTTAAAGGCGACCGACGAATTCATTTTTGGTAAATATAAATTCAAAGGTAACTGCTGTTTATTTTAATTAAAGATAATTCCTCCAAAAAATGGTTCAATAAAAATCAAAGCAATTAATAAATTATTTTTTTATTTTTCGGAAAAACAAAAATATGCTGAAGAACCGATTTTTACTGTCAACTTTTTTTTTACTCACTGTTGGTTTTACAAATAAAAATTTTGCTCAGTGCCCTAATTGCAATATCAATTCGGCATTTACCTCGCCGGGCATTTATCCAAATCCGCTTCCCGATGGCACGCAGGGCCAACCGTATGATCAGGATGTTACATTCGTTATGTTTACTGATACCATGGGTTACACGGTTAATTACTTTAAAATATTATCAGTCAATAATCTTCCATTTGGTTTAAATTGGGAATGCAATAACTCATCAAGCGGTTGTCAGTATTTTCCACAAACCAGTATTTATGGTTGCGTAAAAGTATGCGGAACACCAATTCAAACCGGAACTTTTACTATTTCGGTAAATGTGCTGGCTAATTTTCCGTTTCCTGCCGGAGACCAGTATTCGGTAATTGATATTGTACTTACAGTACTTCCTGCATCAGGCGGCAATAGTGGGTTCACTTTTTCACCACTTGGTGGATGCGATTCAGCCACAGTTAATTTCACCGCTCTAATAACTAATCCAACCAATCCGGTTACCTATAACTGGAATTTCGGAAACGGAAACAGTGGTGCGTTGCTAAACGAAACGCAATTCTATAATTCAACCGGCGATTATCAGGTGACTTTGCAAACCAATATACTTGGATATGTTTTAACTGATGTAAGCGTAAACTCTGTGAATGGAAATTGGTGTGGCGATGTAGAAGAACCAAGCATTCCATTTGTTGGATGTTCAGGCGACCCGGATCTTGTTTTTGAAATTACTGATGCAAATTCAAATTTGCTTTTTACATCTTCAGAGATTTCAAATGTGCAATCCGGATCCTGGAGTGGATTAAATATCGCATTAAACAATCCGCCCTTTACAATTACAATCTGGGATATTGATGTGGTATCAGTTAACGACAATTTGGGCACATTTTCTTTCAACGGAAATGCAATCGGGAATTTCCCATTCAATGGAGCCGGAGGAACAAGCGGGTCACTTTCAATAGCAACCACCATACTTTCAACTTTTAATGATACAGCTACTATTCATATATCTGAATCTCCAATTATGCCCGTGATTTCATTTTCTCCAAACGATTCAATGTGTTTTGGCGATAGTGTTACACTTTCAATAGCAAATTTAAATGGTGATGCAGTGCAATGGTATCAGAACAATGCGCAAATGATCAATGCAACGAATAATCAGTTAACTGTTAGCGAAACCGGTACTTATTCTGTTACTGTTATAAATACAGATGGATGCGATGCATCGTCTGATTCATTAACTGTTACTGAAATGGCTGCACTTCCAAATATAAATTTCCTGATTTCTGGCGATACCTTGCATTGTTTTTTAACTCAATATAATTTACAGTGGTTCTTTAATGGAGTTCCGGTTACAGGAGCCATAAACCCTATATATATAATTACGCAAACCGGAAATTATCATCTCATTGTATCTGATCAATTGGGTTGCAACAGAAGTTCCGATACTTTTCATTTAAATTATAGTTTTAACGAGCTGATAAATAATGATGTTCGGGTGAATTTATATCCCGTTCCGACGCAAAATAATTTACAGGTGGAATTGTATGGATGGCAAGCGGATAACGCTTTAATCACCATCCGTGATATTTCAGGAAAAAACCTGATTGCATACAAGATTGAATTGGGGAATAACAGTTCGAAAAGAAAATTTTCAATTGATACAAAAAACCTTTCGAATGGAATTTACTTGTTAAAAATGCAATCTGAAAATGACCTCGTTGTTAGAAAAATAATTGTGGAGCGGTAGGCCCTGTCTTGTTTTAAAGGCAATTTGTGTTACTTTTGGAGAGCAATATTTTAAAAATAAAAATAATTGCTACTTTGCAAACGAAAATAGAATTGTAGATGAAAAAAATTTTACTAGCTGTAATACTAATATTATCATTAGGAATTAAAAGTTGGGGACAGTGTACTCCAACCTGGCCAACCGGCGGCGGACACGGAATAATTCCAGACAGTGCTACCAATCTGCCTCACGCAATTGAAGGAATGCCTTACAATGCAAACATTCAATTTTTTACTCCTTTGGATACAATGTATCTTGGAACCATTCCTGTAACAATAGATAATGTAACCATCACCGGCGTTACCGGATTAAGTGTGATTCCGAATATTTCTCCGTTTACATATGTACCAAACCCTGCCACCGGTGTTTTTCCCGGCGGGAGTCTTGGCTGCATCAGCTTAACCGGCACTCCTTCGATAGGAAGCGTCGGAACTTATTTTTTAACAGTTGCGGTTACTGCAAATGCACACATAACCGGCTCAAGTCAGGCATTAACTCAGCCTTACACTATTGGATATTATAAAATTGTTGTTGATCAGAATACATCTGTTCCATCTATTAGCACATCAAAATTTGATTTGTCACAAAATTTCCCGAACCCATTTAACTACAAAACCAATATTTCATTTAACATGCCAGCAAAAGGGTATGCTGCTTTAAAAGTATTTGATTTAATAGGTAATGTTTTATTTGAAAAATACATTGATGCAAAAGTGGGAATCAATACTATTAATTATGATGCTTCTGAATTGGCTGAAGGAGTTTATTTTTATAGTATCAGCACCAGTTCAGGAAATTTAACCCGCAGATTAATAATCGACAGAAAATAAAATTTTCTTAAAAAAAATTAAAAAGTCCTCCTGAATTTCAGGAGGACTTTTTTTATTTAAACCGATTGTTGTTCTTTTTCAGAAAGTTCTAACCAACGATTTCCTTTTTCATCGAGCAGTTCAATAACTTTTGTTAAGCGTATTCCACTGTTCATTAACTCTTCGTGATTAGTCCCTCCGGTTTGAAGTTGTTCTGTGAGTTTGTTTTTTTCTGTTTCTAATTTTTCAATGTCTTTGTTCAGCGTTTCTAATTCGAGCCGCTCTTTGTAAGTCAATTTTATTTTAGTTTTCTCAGCAGCAATTTTGTTTTCTGCTATAGTTTTATTTTCATCAATTAATTTTTCAAAATCTTTTTTGTCTTCCGATAAACGGTATTCTGTATAGTTGCCCGGAAACACCTGCACATCTCCATCGCCATGAAAAATAAAAAGCTGGTCCACTAACTTATCCATAAAGTAACGGTCGTGCGTTACAATGATTAAGCAGCCGCTGTAGTTTTCTAAAAACTCTTCGAGCGCTTGCAGGGTAATTAAATCCAAATCGTTGGTAGGTTCATCTAACACTAAAAAATTCGGATTCTTAACCAGTATAGTTAACAAATGTAGTCGGCGTTTTTCGCCACCACTTAAACTGGAAACAAAAGTGAAATGCTGACTGATTGGAAATCCAAACATTTGTAAAAACTGCGAAGCCATCACCTTACTTCCATCAGCAAGCGGAATAAATTCAGCAATGTCTTTCACTACTTCAATTACCCGTTTGTCGTTATCCAGTTTTATTCCTTCCTGATTGAAGTAGCCGTAAACAATGGTTTCTCCCACATTTATTTTTCCTGAATCGGCTTTGTCTTTATCAGTTATCAGATTCAGAAAAGTTGATTTACCGGTTCCGTTTTTTCCAACAATACCAATTCGTTCTCCTTTTTTAAATGTGTAATCAAACCCTTTCAGTAACACTTGTTCACCGTATTTCTTATAAACTTTTTTCAGCTCCAAAACTTTTCCTCCAATACGATTCATCTTAATTTCCAATCGCAACTCTTCTTCCTTTTTACGACTCTTCACTTTTTCTTCTATCATATCAAAAGCATCCACACGAGATTTTGATTTCACGGTTCTTGCTTTTGGTTGCTTGCGAACCCACTCTAATTCACGACGATATCTGTTTTTTAATTTTTCATGTTCGCTTTCTTCATTGAATGTTCTGTTCGCTTTTTGCTCTAAAAATTTTTCGTAGTTACCTTCATAACGGTAAATTTTTCCACCATCTAATTCAATAATGGTATCGCAAATGTTTTCTAAAAAATACCGGTCGTGCGTAACTAAAAGCAAAGTGATGTTCTGTCGCGACAAATAACTTTCCAGCCACTCAATCATTGCAATATCAAGGTGATTGGTAGGTTCATCCAAAATTAAAAACTGTGGATCTTCAATCAGCACTCTCGCCAATGCCACTCTTCTTTTTTGCCCGCCCGAAAGCGTTTTCATGGATTGATCAAAATGGTTGATTCCCAATTTTCCTAAAACCTGTTTTACCCGCGATTCATAATCCCAGGCTTTCAGTTCATCTATTCGTGCAATTGCTTTTTGTAAAACCTGGTAATGCTTATCGGCATGATTGGTTTCATACAATTCATTTATCCGTTCGTATTCTTTAATGGCTAAAACTTCGGGCGATGCGGAAAGAAAAATATTATCGAGCACCGACAAATTTTCATTGAACTTTAAATCCTGTTCTAAAAACCCGAAGCGCACATCTTTGTTTCTCGAAATTTTTCCTTCATCAGCCACATCGGTTCCTTCAATAATTTTTAATAAGGTGGATTTCCCGGTGCCGTTTCTAGCAACCAGCGCAACTTTATCGCCCCAGTTTATTCCGAAACTAACCTTCTCAAACAGTTCACGATCGGCAAATGACTTCGACACATTTTCAACACTCAGTATATTCATTTTTGTTTGTTACCTTTTATTACTTGTTCGGCGAAAATAGGTTCTTCTTCAGAAGAAAAATTTTGAGATGAGTAAACTATATCGTTATAATTGTGTTCCTCCTTTAAATAAATTTTAATAACATGAAAAATACTGAAGGTCAAATTTTTACAGGACGCGTAATTTTTTATAATAAAAACAAAGGGTTTGGAGGAATCAGTCACCCTGATTTGGGAGATGTATTTCTTCACCAAAGTAAAATGGGCGACATATATAAAGTTGCACATAAAAATGACCTTGTAAGTTTTGAAGCCATTCCATCTACCCGAAAGCATGGCGTGTTTGAAGCAATAAATGTTAAGTTTATTGAGAATGAAAACCTATCATTAATTATTAATGCTTTTGCACAAAAAGAAAACCTGAAAGGCAAAGTTTTAACCATGAATGCCGGAGGATTGCTGTTAGATGTTTTGGGTATAGAAGTGTTTCTTCCGAAATCAGAAGTGGATGTTTATGAATTTAATTCTTATAGTATTTTTTTAGGAAAAGAATTGGAATTCAGAATTATTGGCATTGATGAACGAAGTATAATTGCTTCCAGGAAAGTGGTATTGGAGGAAGAAGAAAATCCATATAAAAGAATTGTTCAGGATACTGATTCAATAAAAAAAATGGTATCGTAATTTTTAATGCCGGTTCAGCCTGATTTGATTTATTTTTTGTAACCCTCCTGATTTGAAATCGTTGAGAGTTTGGTAAATACCAAAATCTCAATGAAAAAGGCAATTTTAATTTTCGTTCTGGCCTTAAGTGTTAAATGCACATTTGCACAGGTTACAGTAAATCAATCACAAATTTCAATTTGCGCAGGCTCTTCAACCTTGCTTGCCGCCTCCGAAGCCGATAGTTATTTCTGGAGCCCTTCAGCAGGATTAAATACTTCAATCGGAAGTTCAGTTACCGCTAGTCCTCAGGTTTCAACCACTTATACAGTTACCGGATTTGATTTAAATGGAAATTCATCTGAGGCATCAGTGGTAGTTGTTGTGAATTTAAATCCTGTAATTAATTTGAATATAGTGCAGCCAAGTGCTTGCAACTATATTAATGGTTTGTATATAAATCCAATTTATCAGGATATAAAAGTTTCAACTGATATAGTGTACGGACAGAATTACTATTTCAATGGGCAATTGAAAGATTTGAAATTGGATATTTATCAGCCTGAACAATTAGTCAATTACAAACGGCCAGCAATTCTTGTATTGCATGGCGGCGGCTTTTTATTTGGAAATAAAGAAGACAGTATTGTTGTGGCGCTTAGCCATTATTTTGCCGCAAGAGGTTATGTGGTATACAATGCAAATTACAGAACCGGTATGACATCGGCCAATCAGGCAAATGCCGGAAAAGCATACTACCGCGCCGTTCAAGATGCAAAATCTTGTGTTCGCTACATTCGAAAAACAGGTACTGATATTGGTGTTGATACAGCTCAGATTTTTATGGCAGGCGTTTCAGCAGGTGCATTAACTTCTATTGGTACAGCCTATCTTGATCAAAATGAAATTCCGGCGTTCATTAATTACTCAACACTTGGTTTGCTTGAAGATGCATCAGGTAATGTTGGCTACTCATCAAAGGTGAGTGGCGTGGTAAGCATTTCAGGTGGAGTTTATGACACCACAACAATTTTTGATAACGAAACAGAACCACTTTATTCTTTTCACGGAACCGAAGACGGTGTGATTCCATATTACAGCGGTTTAGTGGGTGGGCAGGTTTTAACTTATGGCGGATATTCAGTAAACAAAGCTGCTGTTCAAAACGGGTTGAATTCAACGCTTCATACATTTATTGGCGGCGGGCATGTTCCACCACTTGCATCAATTGAAATGGATTCAATATTCAGTGAATCAAATTCTTTTTTATACTCTTTAGTAAATTTTAAAAACGGTGAAAATTCATGTGCTTCAATTTTTTTAAATGGAAATGCAGAGTTCAATTGGTTTCCTGAATCAGCATTGTCAAATTTTAATTCAAAACAGCTGATAGCTTATCCAAGTGCATTAACCAATTATACATTAACAGCAACAGATTCGAATGGATGCATTGCCCAATCTGTTGTTGAAATAAAAAGTGCTGACCAGCTGCAAACAACAATAAAAATTGATACCGTATTTAAATATCTGAACTTGCAAGCAGTTGTTAATATAAATGAGAGCACTGCAAATTATTTATGGTCGAATGGCGCCACAACTTTTTCAATTAACCATGTATCTCCGGGAAATTACAGTGTAACAGTTTTTTCAGATGGTTGTCAGCAATCAACTGAAAAGGAAATTTTATATCCTGAATTAATAACTGCTACCGATATGTCAGTTGAGTATGTTACATCATGCCATGTAAAATTTAATTGGAAGCCAATGCCTCATTCGTTATATCAAAAGGTTTTGCTTACTAATATTGATGATACAATTAAGCAACAAATTTTTTTAATTCATGGTGAAGACAATTATGAATACACTGATTTAGTGCCATGGACCAATTATAAATTTGAAATAACTGCTTATACATGGAACGATTCAACGGCAGGTTCGGCGGCTTTAAATTTTAAAAGTAAACCTTGTGAAATGCCCATTGAATTTGTGAATTATAATATAGGATCTGATCACGGATCAATTGAATGGAATGGCGCATGCAATCCTGAATCCTATCGATTTAAATACCGTGAATCCGGTGCCGCAATCTGGCAATTAACAGGAACAGCTACTGAGCAAGTTACTTTAAATAATCTTTCGCCCGGAACAACATATGAGTATTTTGTTCGAACCATTTGTGTAAGCGGAAGTGCATATTCAAAAAAATCGGACCTCTCAACTTTCACAACTCAAGGTCAAAAGATTGAAAATGCTGCCTATACTTTAAAACAAAATATCAATGTATTTCCAAATCCTTCGAATGGAAATTTTACTTTAAAAGCTGCTGTACCAGAAAATTACAGAAGCAGTGTGGTTGAAATAATTAATAACCTGGGTCAGGTTGTTTATCGCCTTCCGGTGCAAGCAGAAGATGGCAATATTGATGTTGCCATTAATCTGGGAAATAATCTTTTGAATGGTGTGTATGAGCTCAGAATAAAAACAGGAAATGATTATTTAAAAACCAGGTTTGTTGTTAAGTAAAAATCAAATTTTTCAATAAAAAAAATCCGACCTGATGATGCAGGTCGGATTTTTTTTTTAGTATTGCTTTAATTAAGTCTACATCGTATCCGGATTGCTCAAAAAATTAAAATTCAAAATGATATTGATGCTGTACAACATTTCTGTACCAAAACTGAACGATCGTTTTACATCCGGGTTTGATGGTATTTTCCAGTTATACGACATCGGAAAACTTACCTGAAAATCAATGCTCAGCGTTTTATCCGGCATCAATAAAACTCCGGCATATGGAATAATACCAATATTGTATTCTTTGAAACTGTTATTCATTAAGAACAAGGCTGAATTATAACTAAGCGAATCGCTGAATACAAAATTGCCGGTTGAATCTTTTAAATAGGCAACAGTGGTATTTCCATGGTCATGATGGGTGGTGCCGCCTTTAATTCCAAAACCAGAAAACAATTCAATGTTTTTATCCTGATTACTTAATTGAAATTTTTCGTAACTGAAACTTATTCCGCTGCTTGTTTGAGATATGTAGTCACTGCTGATGGTAATAATCGAATCACTGATTGAAATTTTGCCCGGTGTGTTTAGCTGATCAAATTTATTTCCTGAATAAAAGGAACTTGTATAAAAAACAAATTTGAATGCATGATTGCGAACCCGGTTGCGTATGAATCCAACTTGCTGTATAGCCGACGGAGCACCACCTGCAAGTTTTAATAAATTAAACCCGACTGATAACTGTTTTATGGTATCCGGCTTAACTACATCCTGCGATTTTGCTTCAAAGGAAAGCAGAGTGAGAAATAAAAAATATTTTTTCATGCTGTTTAATTTTATAAATCCGGACAACGAATTTCGCCCTTCTGTTATTTTAATAGTGGGGATAAAAAATTTAAAATTAATTATACTGCTCTCCGAAAATAACATGCTTTTTATCGTCGCCATGTTGTTTGTATTTATCACAATCTGTTTCAATGCCAAGATCACCTGCCGGTGTTTCAAAAGTTGCATCTGGCGAAATCCCGAGTGACTTATCAGCATAAACAC
>JAHEZG010000016.1:19866-23297 GCA_023251195.1 Chitinophagaceae bacterium
AGATAGATCGGAAACGAATGATTCTATCATCGCCACCAACCCAAACTCCTCCGGTTAATTCAGGTGTTATTGACATGAACCAGCCATCGGTATTATTTTGTGTTGTTCCGGTTTTGCCACCTACAGCTCCTGTAATGCCATACTTGCCTCTGAGCCGCTGACCGGTGCCGGCATTCACTACATTTTCAAGCATGCGAACCATTACATAAGCAACACCTTCATTTATTACTTCAGTTTTTTTGGTGGTAAATTCCTGTAACACATTTCCGCGGCTATCACATATCCGTTGAATGTAATAAGGCCGGTTATAAACTCCCTTGTTGGCAAAAGTGCCATAGGCTCCTACCATTTCAAAAACAGAAATATCAGGAACACCAAGGCACAATGAAGGATAAGGATCCATTTTGCTTTCAATACCCATTCGCCGTGCCATATCAATCATCGGTTGCGGGCCAATTTGCTTCATCAGGTAGGCACTGATACAATTCACTGAATTTGCTAGTCCTTTATATAAAGTATAAATACCACCATACTTGTTATCAGAATTATCGGGGCTCCAGTTATTAAAGTTTTCGAAAACCACTTTCACATTCGGCACTTCAAAGCAAGGGCTGTATCCATTTTCAATTGCCGTGGTATATAAAATTGGTTTGATGGTAGAACCTACTTGTCGTTTTGCATGAATGTTTACATGGTCATATTTGAAATACCGGTGGTTAATGCCACCAACCCACGAAACAATTTCGCCGGTGTGCGGATTAGTAACCATAAATCCGGTATGTAAAAAATATTTATAGTACTTGATTGAATCAAACGGAGTCATTACTGTATCCACATCTCCGCGGTATGAAAATACGGTCATTGCCTGTGGTGTGTGAAATGATTTTACAATACTATCAACCGATATGTTTTGTTGCCGCATTCTGATGTAACGGTCGCACTGCTTCATGGCATCCGAAATAAATTTATCATCTTTTCCCCATGGAGCCGAACCTTTATAACTATCATAAAATTGTTTTTGCAATTCGGCCATGTGTTTTTGCACGGCAGCTTCAGCATACACCTGCATTTTATAATTAATGGTGGTATAAACTTTTAATCCGTCTTTATATAAATTATAAAAATCGCCTGTTGTTTTTTTATTTTCAGCACACCACTTCATCAAATCCTGTCGCAAATGCTCGCGGAAATAAGTAGCTACTCCTTCATTATGATCAGGGCTTACATAATTTAGTTTGATCGGATATTTTTTTGCGGTGTCTAATTGTGATTTGTTCAGAAACCCATATTTCTCCATCTGATCCAAAACGGTGTTTCGGCGCTCCATTGATTTTTTTGGGTTGCGGCGCGGATTATAAATAGTATTTCCTTTCAGCATTCCAACTAATACTGCAGCTTCTTCCACCTTTAATGAATCAGGATCTTTATTAAAATAGGTGCGTGATGCTGATTTAATTCCGAAGGAGTTATCGCTGAATGCAACAGTATTAAAATAAAGATTGATTATTTCTTCCTTTGTATATCGTCTTTCCAGTTTCACAGCAATGATCCATTCTTTTAGTTTTTGGGTCATGCGCTTCCACGGATTTTTTTCGCGCGCTGAAAAAAGATTGAGCGCCAATTGCTGCGAAATAGTTGAAGCTCCTCGTTTATCGCCAAGCAAAGTAGAAACAACACCACCAACGGTTCCCCAATAATCAATTCCGCTGTGATCGTAAAAGCGAATATCTTCAGTGGCAATTAATGCATTTTTTAGTGAAGCCGGAATTTCTTCAAACGATGATTCACTTCTGTTTTGGAAATAATATTTTCCAAGCAAAACACCATCGGCACTGTAAACTTCGGTTGCGAGTGAACTCTTAGGATTTTCCAGTTCTTCAAATGTGGGCATGCTGCCGAAGAGACCAAATGCAGTTAATACAATAATTAATAAAATCGAAAGCAACATTCCTCCGGTAAAAAACCAAAAGATGCGGATATATTTTCGATACGATTTTTTTGCCTTGCTCATTCAATTCAATTATTCAAATCTCAGATTATAATTCACTTTCAAATCATCAAATTACCAAATTATCAAATCAAAAACTATGGATTATAATTCGCATCAAAAAACTGCATGTAATCAGTCAGGTTTTTGTTTTTGAAAAAAGTAGCGAAGTTTTTATCATCTATAATGAAGAAATAAAAATCGGTGGATTCAATATCGTCATAAAAAGTCTGACTCGATGCATCAGCATAAAATTCCATTGCATCATCAAGGTTTTTCATTTGTTTTACTAAAATCATTTGTTGTTTTTTATCAAGCATCATGGTTGATACTTTGTAATTATTCAACGAATAATTTTTTGAAATAAAATTCTGAAGCGAATCTTTTGTAGCATCTATATAAGGATCATCATCAGTAAACAATATGACAAAAAACTGTGCATTTGTTTTATGCATGGCATACGATGAAGCGCTGCTCTGAAAAGTAGTGTCTTTTGGTTGTTTGCTGTTTTTATCGCCGCCTTTTGGTTTATCAATATTGCCCAGCAATTGTTTGGCTTTATCAACTTCTTCGCCAACTACATATTTTTTTATTATACTTTTTAACGCTGCTTTAAAAGTATCTACAGGTTGAGTTTGCGCAATGGCAAAGGATTCAAGCAAATCAAATTTCGCTGCAATCGGGTTTACTTTAAAAATAGTATCGGCAGCTTTTGTTTTAACAATTACATCAGCATATTTCTGTTGTTCATAAAGTGTAAAGGCTGTTTGATAATAAACTTCAACCTGGTTGCTGCCCGATTTTTTTTCTTCCAGATAGTTTGGATTACTCAGCAGTTTAGCGAATTCTGAATTCGGATAATTCTTTAACACCTGCTGCTTGTAGTTTTCAGTTTGCATGGCCATGTTTTTATTATTGAATAATAAATACAGAGCATAAAAGGTGGCAGGTTCCAATTCAAACTGCTGGTATCGTTTTAATAAATCCTCATAAGTTTTTATGGCATTGTCAAAGTCTTTTAAATCTTCTTTGTAAATGCTTCCGCATGCATACAAAGCGTTTTGAATTTTTATATCAGATGATTTTTTTTCTTCCGGTTTAAATGGCAATCCCTTTTTTAAATCTTCCCGTGTGAGTTTGCTGCCGGTAAAAGAATTGCCATTGCCATCAGTTTTTGAATTTTGCAATGCTGTATTTTCTTCTGAGCTGGTTTTATTATTCCGGCGCCAGTTATTTTCATTCACACGATTTCCCCATTTCTTTTTAAAGTCATTAAACCCCGAACCCTTGGTGGCGCTATTATAAAAATACCAGCCACTCTTATTATCGGTTGCATCTTCAGTTTTTTTTGCATCTGAAGAAACCAAGCTGTTACTCTGCAGTGAATCAAGTTTCTGTTGCTTTTCAAATTTATCGATAATGGCATCTAATATTTTATTCAATT
>JAHEZG010000017.1 GCA_023251195.1 Chitinophagaceae bacterium
ACTGAAGATTTAACAGGATTAACTGCTGGAACTTATTCTGTAACTGTTATTGATATTAATGGATGTTCAACAACAACAAGCGCAACAATAACCGAACCGCAATTATTAGTTGCAACAGTTTCAGCATCTTCAACAAATGTTACTTGTTTTGGCGCGTGCGATGGAAGCGTTGTTTTATCTATTTCAGGTGGAACTTCACCATACAATTATCAATGGAGTAATGGAGCAACTACTTCTTCAATAAATAATCTTTGTCCGGGAACATATGATGTAACTATTAGTGATGCGAATGGATGTACTGCAACAACTTCAGATTTAATAACCGAACCATTTGCATTAGCCATAACAGTTGATGCTTGGACAGATACACTCGGATGCAATAATGCAGGCACAGGGTCAATAGATATTTCTGTTTCAGGCGGAACCCCCGGATATACTTACAACTGGAGCAACGGTTCAACTACTCAGGATTTATCGTTACTTAATGCTGGTTCATACAATGTAACAGTGACGGATGCAAATGGATGCACAACGGGGATTGCAACATCACTTGATATTGTTCAGGTTGGAAGTCCGACTGCGGTTGCTGATCCAACAAATGTGTCAGGATGTTTTGGTGATTCAACAGGATCAGTTGATTTAACTGTTACTGATGGACAAGCACCATTCACCTATACCTGGAATAATGGAACATCAACAGAAGATTTATCAGGTTTAGTTGCCGGAGCTTATGCGGTAACTGTGATTGATGTAAATGGATGCTCAACAACTGCAAATACAATTGTTGGTCAACCCACCGCAGTTAATGCGTCATCAATAAATCCAACCAATGTTACTTGTAATGGTGCAGCAGATGGCTCAATAGATTTAATACCAAGTGGCGGAACCGGACCCTACAACTATATATGGAGCAATGGCGAAACCACCGAAGACATTTCAGGATTAGATCCATTGGTTTATAATGTAACCGTAACAGATGCCAACGGATGCACAGCAACAGGAACGGTAAATATTACAGAGCCGGAAATGTTAACGATTATGGATACAGTGATAGCAGATGTCACCTGTTTCGGAGGCCTGAACGGCAGTATTAGTTTCATGACTATGGGTGGAACACCGGCCTATTCCTTCACATGGAGCAATGGAGCAACCACCGAAGATTTAACCAACATCAGCGGAAACATTTATTATGTAACAGTAACAGATGTAAATAATTGTCAGGTGATAGATTCGTTCAGTGTGAATGAACCTGCACAATTGGTGGCAAGCATTACCATCACTGATTCCATTACATGTTCAGGAATAAATTCTGATACAATAAATCTTACAATATCAGGTGGAACCGCGGCTTACAATTTCAATTGGAGCAACGGTGCAACTACAGAAGATTTAACAAATGTTGCTGCCGGAAATTATACTGTAACAATTACCGATGCCAATGGATGCACCACAACAGCCACAGTTAATTTAACCGAACCACAACCTTTAAATGCAAATGCCCAACAATCGCAAGCAGTGAATTGCAATGGCAATGCAACAGGTGTTGCAGTGGTAACAGCATCAGGCGGTACAGCACCATACATTTATTTATGGTCAACCACATCAACCAACGATACCATTAATGGATTGTTAGCTGCCACATATTTTGTAACAGTTACCGATGCACACGGATGTTCGGATACTACCAGTGTTGTAATCACACAGCCATTGATTTTAGATGCAATCATAGTATCTGTCACCGATGTTAATTGTACAGATTTACTGAGCGGCGCAATAGATATTAATGCAACCGGCGGAACATCTCCATACAATTACAACTGGAGCAATGCTGCAACAACCCAAGACCTGAACAACCTGGCAGCCGGAACTTACTTTGTAACAGTAACCGATGCCAATGGCTGCACCGATACACTTTCAACAATTGTTAATCCGGCAATAAGTGTAAGTGTAAGCATAACAGCTGACGATACCATTTCATGCAACAATGGAAGTGATGGCCAATTAACAGCTGTAGTATTAAGTGGCGGGACTGGTCCGTTTACATTCCTATGGTCAAATACATCAACTACCCAAACCATTTCAAATCTTCCTGCGGGAACTTATACCGTAACCGTAACAAATACATTGGGATGTACTTATGAAGCAACCTACCAGCTTGCAAATCCATCGATTCCAAATTTCAGCAGTGGCGGAGCTACAGATGTTTGCGGTTCGGATGGTACTTTAACAGCAACTTTGCCCAATGGTTATACTGGTAACTGGACACTTATTAACGGATCCGGAAGTATTGATGATGCCACAAGCCCGGTAACTACCGTTTCAAATCTTGGAACAGGAAACAACCAGTTTGTTTGGACAATAATCAACGGAACTTGTACTTACACCGACACGGCTACACTACTTACCATCATACTTGTAATTGATGCCGGCAATGATCAATCAACCTGCGATAGCATCAACATTCAATTGAGTGGAAGTTTATCTTCCGGTTCCGGAGTTTGGAGCAGCCCTGATAATGGAATATCGTTTTCTAATGTAAACGATCCTTCTTCAACTGCTTCAGGTTTAACAGTCGGGCAAAATACAATCATCTGGACTGTAACTGATGGAAACTGTATTGAATTCGATACTTTAATAATTACAGTTAAACCACCGGAAGATTGTAATTCTGATTCGCTTGAAATGCCAACCGGTTTTTCTCCAAATGGTGATGGACCTAACGATTATTTTGTAATCCATGGTATTGCAAGATATCCTGACAATGAATTTCAGGTGTTTAATAGATGGGGAAATCTCGTTTACAAAATTTCAAATTACACCAATCAATGGGATGGAACGAACAACAGTGGTGAACCCCTTCCCGATGGAACTTACTTTGTGGTATTTACTTCTTCGGGTTTAACCGAACCGCTTACCGGCTTTGTTGATATGAGGAGGTAAAAAATTTGAATAAACATTCATTCATAGAAAAAAGAAATTTAAAGGCATGATAAAGAAAATAATTGTTCTGATTTTTTGCTCGGTGCTTTCGATGGCATCGTATGCACAACAGGATGTATTGTTGAGCCAGTACATGTTCAACAACCTATTGGTAAATCCGGGTTATGCAGGCAGCAAACGCTATGCATCAGCCACATTACTTTACCGAAATCAGTGGCTGAAATTTGATGGTGCACCAAAAACATTTGTTGCCACATTGCATGGACCAACCCGAACACGAAAAGTAGGTTTGGGATTAACCATGGCGGCCGACAAAATCGGTGTAACCAGTCGCTACGATGTTTATGCGAATTATGCCTATCACATGCAGTTAAATAAAAAATTGAAATTGGGTATTGGCATGCGCGGCGGAATCTCTTACTTCAATGCAAAACTAAGTGAGCTTGTAGTGTGGGATAAACCTGATGCATTGTTTGACCCGGCATCGGTAAGCAATATTCTTCCAAACTTCGGAGCAGGCGCCTACCTCTATAATGAAAAATTTTACATGGGATTATCTGTTCCTGAATTGTTGAGCTACGACCCATCAAGACCGGCAAGTTTTAATTTGAAAAACAACATTGTACCTCGCCAGGTCCGACACTATTTCTTTACCATGGGTGGAGCAATCGAACTTGATCCTGACTTTGTATTGCGCCCTGCCATGTTAATTAAATATTCGCAAAACACACCGGTTGAATTTGATTTCAATCTGAATTTGTTAATCAAAAAAGTGCTTTGGGTTGGCGGTGCTTATCGAACAGGCGATGCAGCAGTAGGCATGATTGAATTACAGGCAACCAAACAATTGCGACTTGGTTATGCATATGATTTTACTACTTCATTGCTAAAAAATTATTCCAATGGTTCACATGAAATCATGATTGCTTATGATTTCGGGTACGATATAATGAAAATTAAAACACCCCGGTATTTCTGATTATTGAATAAAGAATGCAAGCAGGAAAAATAAAACACATGACTCTTTTAAAAATAAAAAACCTGATTCCGGTAACAGCAGTTGTGTTGTTACTCAGCAGTTGCGCCGGTTCTTACTACCTGGCAGGTGAACGGTTCTACCAGGATATGGCATACAACAAATCCATTCCGAAATTGGAAAAGTGTCTGTCAATGAAAGATTTTCCTGAAGCAAAAAAAATGCTTGCCGAAGATTATCGGCAGTCGAACAATTCAGCGATGGCAGAAAAATGGTATAAACAGGTAATCGGATTGCCCGATGCGAAGCCAAGTGATTTTTTATACTGTGCCCAGGCCATGATGGAGAATGGAAATTATGAGGATGCAAAGGGAATTCTGAAAATTTATTTACAAAAAATACCAGGCGAAAAAACCGGAACAATTTTGCTTGCCTCGTGCGATTCAGTTAACCAATTCAAGGCAGATTCTTCAAAATATGTAGTTGAAGATGTAGCAATAAATACAGGCTCTTCAATGGCTCCTGTTTTTTACAATGGCGGAATCGTATTTTCTTCCGACAGAAACTCCAGTGCAAAAGTTTATGCATGGACCGGTCATAATTACCTCGATTTATATTATGCGAAAGATAATGGTGAAGGAAATTTTGCATCGCCGGAATTGTTAAAAGGTGATGTGAACGGATTGTATCACGATGCCAATGCTACTTTTTCGCCGGATGGAACTACCATGTACTTTACCCGAAATAATTACCTGAACAAAAAAACAAAACAAAACAGTGAAGACATTATGCTGATGAAAATTTATTCATCAGCCAAAGATGAAAACGGTGATTGGAATAGTATAAAGGAAATGCCATTCAACAGCAATGATTATTCGTGCGGGCATCCGGCCATTGCCAATCGTGGTGCAACAATATATTTTGTAAGTGATATGCCCGGCGGACAAGGAGGAACTGATATCTGGATGGTAAAAAAGGAAGGGGAATCATGGGGAACTCCTGTAAACCTTGGTACCACCATTAATACACCCATGAATGAAATGTTTCCTTACATCTATAATGATTCAATTTTATATTTTGCTTCAGATGGATTGTTCGGTTTAGGAGGATTGGATATTTTTTCATCGGTTAAAAATGGAAACAGCTGGACACGCCCGCACAATGTGGGCTATCCGATAAATACATCACACGATGATTTTGGATACCTTCCCGAAAAAAGTGGCGAGACCGGATATTTTTCAAGTAATCGTGAAAGCAGTGATGGAAGCAATGATAAAATTTATCATTACCGCAAACCCGATTTAAAATTTACACTCAGTGGTTCGGTAGTAAGTAAAAAGGATCAGGCACCGGTACAGGGGGCAATAATTACACTCCTAAACAAAAAAACCGGACAAAAAGAAAACACAACCAGTGATGCAAATGGTCGGTTTAATTTTCAGTTAAATGAAAATACCGATTACGCAATCAGCGGAAACAAGGATGGGTATTTTTCTAAAACAGAAGACATCAGCACCATTGGAAAAAAGCAATCGGAAAACATGATTGTTAAATTGAAAATTGAAATGGAACCGATTGAGTTAAATAAACCAATTGTTTTGAAAAATATTTATTACGATTTTGATAAAGCCAACATACGACCCGATGCAGCAGTTGAACTGGATAAACTGGTTAAAATTTTAAACGACAATCCAAGTATTAAAATTGAATTGAGTTCTCACACCGATTGCCGAGGCACTGACCAGTACAATCAGAAATTATCGCAGGCAAGGGCTGAAAGTGCAGTTGCCTACATCATCAGCAAGGGCATTGTAAAAGATAGAATTACTGCCAAAGGATATGGCGAGAAAGTGCCAACCGTAATTTGTTCACCGAATTGCGAAGCATGTACTGAAGAACAACACCAGGAAAATCGCCGCACAGAATTTAAAGTGATTGGCTTTCTGGATTTTAAATAACAGCATTTCAATAAAATAATTTTCAACCGTTCCGAAAATATTCGGAGCGGTTTTTTTTATATAAAATAACCAATTGCAAAATCCTAGTTGGTTCAATGTCCACGCTTGTAAAAACTAAGTTGTATGCAAAAACATCCGATAAAATAAATTATATCTTGCCGCAAATTATTTTTAATGGGAGAATTTAATGAACTGCTGCTAAAAGGTGTTTTTATTATTTCAGTTATCGCATTTTTTATTGCCTACGCTCAACGAAACCGTATTCAGGAATTAGAGCGATTGGTTAAAAAACTTTTAGCCGAATCAATAAAGCGTGAAATTGATGAGAAAAAAAATAATGAAGTAAAACCTATTATCAAAACTGAAAATACTTCAACTGAAATAACGGATTGGAGCAAGGGGCAAATCAGGGATGTTGAAAATGCATTTCCCGATTTAAAAACTACTGTTCCTTTTCAAAAACAAACTCCACCGGCTATTGAAAAGAAAACTGAAGAAGCAACGACTCCAATTTTTATTCCTGCAAAAGCGGCTTCGCCTCCAATTGCTGCTGAACAGCAAAATAAATCTCGAACCAATGCTGAGTGGGAAGCATTGATTGGTGGAAAAATATTAAACCGAGTAGGTGCATTGGCCATAATCATTGGAATTGGTTTCTTTTTGAAATATGCTTTCAACAATAATCTGATATCTGAAAGTATGCGAGTTGCAATTGGTTTTGCAGCTGGAGGATTAATGCTTGCTGGTGGATATATTTTCAAACGAAAAAATTTTCAGGTATTTGCCCAGGGAATAGCAGGTGCAGGCATTGCAATACTTTATTTATCGGCCTACTCATCGTTCAATTATTATCATTTGGTGCCGCAATCGGTAGCCATGGTTTTGATGATTTTAATAACTGCCATCACATTCTGGCAGGCTTTTGAAAATGATTCAATAGTGATTGCTTTATTTGGTTGGCTTGGCGGATTTTTAACACCGATTTTAATCAGTACCGGTCAGGCAAACGAGGTTGGTTTATTCTCCTACATCTTTCTTTTGAATATTGGTTTGTTAGTGATTGTATTAAAGAATGAAAAGTGGGCCATAATAGAACCACTGTCCTTGGCAGCAACTGTGTTTTATTATTTCGCATGGAGTTTTCAAAATTATACTTCCGATAAATTTTCAATCACTGCAATATTCCTGACCATGTTCTGGTTTGAATTTATTGCATTGGAATTATTCAGGATTTACAAGAAGGAAAGAAAAATAACTGAGCTTCATCAACTGGTTTCCATTGCCAACAGCATCTTTTTTTATTGCGCTTTATATATACTGATTGAACCCTTGTATCATGAATGGATGGGAGTGATTACTTTGATCGTTGCAGCCGTTTATGTTTCAGTTTTTCTGCTTATTAAAAGCAGGCGGGGCGAAGAAAATTTTTTGCAGTTTCGTTACCTGCTTTCTGCAATTCTGCTTTCTGTACTGGCGTCAGCTATTCAGTTCAATGATTTTAAAATCAGTATTGCGTGGGCGATTGAATCGTTGTTGCTTGCGGCAACAGCTGCCAGGTATAAAAATGAAATTATCCTGTGGTCAGCAATGGTGTTGCTCTTTATGGCTTTCATGCGTTTCATTGGTGTGAATGGAGCTTTTTATATTTCACCATCCGTATTCCAGTTCATTGTTAACCAACGGGCACTTACACTTTCTGTTTTATTGTTTTCGTCAGTGGGTTCTTTATTTCTAGTTCGAAAATTTGAACATGAAAAGTCAACAATTATCAAATCTTTTTTCAGTTACAGTAGTATTTCAATTTTATTCCTGCTGATTTCTCTTGAAACAAAGGATTTATTTTTTCAATTATCTTTTCGTTCAACTGCACCATGGAATTCTTTTTTCAATAATAATTTACTTTTTGTTCTTGCAATTGAATGGCTGCTGTTATTGATCCCGTTGTTTTATTTCGGAGAGAAAAAGAAAAATGAAACACTCATTTATTCCTCCTTCATTTTGCTGACTTTAACAGTATTGGTTGGTGGTGGCATGGCCATGTTCAGTTTACAACCATTTGAATTGTTTGTGCCAGTTATAAATCTCAGAGCCGGCGCACTATTGTTTTCAGCCACCAGCCTGTTCTTAATTGCACGAACAATGGAAAAGAATATTGTATATCCATGGTTTAATGAAGCGGCTAATGTTATGCGCATTGTAATGGTGGCACTGATTTTTATTTTAATTACAATTGAACCGTATGATTTTTTTGAAGCAAAAATTGCATTCAGCATAATCACGCAACACACGCAATACCTGCTTTCCAATTATCATAATAAGGCGCAGCTTTTTATTTCAGGGTCGTGGCTGGCTTATTCGTTGTTGCTTATGGGAATTGGAATTTACCGCAGCCGTTTTAATATCCGCATTGTTGCCATTGTGATTTTTGCAATAACAACCTGCAAAGTTTTTTTCTTTGACCTTTCGCATCTTGATACACTGCACCGGATTTTTTCATTCATCGGATTAGGTGTAATTCTGTTACTCGTTTCATTCCTGTATCAGAAATACAAACACCTGATTTTACCGAATGCAGAAGCTAAAAAACAAGATGTTTAATAATTGAAAATGGAATTTTTTTTTCAGAATTGTTTTTTTTCTGAAATGATTTCACATACATGATTCACCAATTCATAAACCGGAATAAAATCTTTTTCATCGCCATACCATGGGTCGGGCACTGATTGAAGTTTGCCCGGAAATAATTCATCCATAAATAATTTTACTTTTTTCATTCGGGTTTCACTGTGTGCAATGAATGCTATTTCGTGAGTTACATCAGTTGCCATTGAAAAAATGAAATCGTAATAATCAAAATCTTTTGCGGTGAGTTGTTTGGCGCGATGTGCTTTCATATCAGTTCCGTATTTCATAGCGGTTCGTATTCCGCGTTCATCGGCGCTTTTACCAACATGATAATTTTCAGTTCCTGCCGAAGCTATTTCCCAATCAAGGTTTTTCTCTTTGCATTTTCTTTTCAAAATATATTCAGCCATCGGGCTCCGGCAAATATTTCCTAAACACACAAACAATATTTTCATGACCATAAATTTATCAGCAAATATTTTTCATCAAAACACAACCGACAATTGGTTGTTCACTTCAGGTTTATGATTTTAGTTTTTTATTGAAATCTTTGTCCGTCCCCATTATGAAACGCTCGCCATTACTCGTACTCTTCATCACCATTTTTATCGACCTGCTTGGCTTCGGAATCATCATTCCGATTTTACCAAATTACACTAAGGAATTAGGAGCATCTTCATTGGATGTTGGATTGATTGCTGCTATTTATTCGCTCATGAATTTTTTGTTCGCACCCATTTGGGGAACCATCAGTGATCGGTTTGGGAGGCGGCCAATAATATTAATCAGCATTTGTATTACCGCCGCTTCCTATTTTATGTTTGCTTTTTCAACCACTCTTATTTTACTTTTTATTGCACGACTGATTGCAGGAATCGGTTCAGCAAATATTTCAACCGTGCAGGCTTCAGTTGCTGATATTTCAACTCCTGAAAACAGAGTAAAGATGATGGGACTCATCGGAGCTGCATTTGGACTCGGATTTATTTTCGGACCACCGGTAGGCGGATTTGTAAAAACACATTTCGGAATTGAGTATGTAGGATTTTTGGCAATGGGTTTATGCATCATTAATTTAGTAATGGCATTTTTTCTTTTGCCTGAAACCATCAAGCAAAAAAATCCGGAAGCAACTTTTACCATTCATCCATTTAGAAATTTGCGTTCAGCGTTTAAGAAAATTATCATTCGTGATTTGTTCTTCACCAACTTTTTATACATCACTGCATTCAGTGCCATGCAAATCACTGCACCGCTTTTATGGAAACAACATTATCATTTAACTGATGAACACATTGGATATGTATTTATGTTCATCGGCATTGCATCAGCCATTGTGCAAGCCGGAATGATTGGCTGGCTGAATAAAAATTTTGGCGAACGCAAATTATTAATTGCCGGTATATGGATGATGGTGGGGGCTCTGGGAATTTTTTCATTGGCTCCGGAAAATTTATTTGTTCCAACAATTGGTATCATCATCATTTTAATGTCGCTTGGAAATGGATGTATCACACCAACCATTACTACTTTAATTTCTAAGAATGCTCCACGAAACGAACAAGGACAAATACTTGGATTAAATATGTCATTCGCTTCATTGGCCAGAGTACTCGGACCTTTGTTCGGCGGATTGGTTTATGATTTTCATTTTAGTTTACCATATCTGATTGGCGCTGGAATTATGTTGATTGCCTGGTTTTTTGCCAGCCAGGTTTTAAATATTAAAGACTATGAAGGAATGCCGGCTGCATGATTTAGCCACTCGTTGTAAATTAAGCGATTAAATTTTTTCACGATTACCTACACCTCTTCATGATGCAATCAAATGAAATTATAGCGGCAATCAGTTCTCCACCTGGCGTTGGCGCCATTGCTATTGTGCGTGTATCCGGTAACGGTTGCATTGATTTGGTGAACGCAGTTTTCAAAGGAAAAAATTTAACAGAGCAACCATCGCACACTCTTCACTTCGGATATATAATGGATGGTGAAAAAAAAATTGATGAAGTAGTGGTTGGTTTATTTCGTTCGCCACATAGTTATACAGGTGACGACATTGCAGAAATTTCCTGTCACGGTTCAGCATATATACAGCAACAGATTTTACAATTGCTTTTGCAGCAGGGTGCAAGAATGGCAAAGCCCGGTGAATTTACTCTTCGTGCTTTCCTCAATGGGAAATTGGATTTGGCAAGTGCCGAAGCAGTAGCAGATTTAATTGCCGCTGATTCAGAATCATCGCACCAGTTAGCGATTCAGCAAATGCGCGGTGGGTTTTCCAATCACATAAAAGAATTGCGCAAAGAGTTAATAAATTTTGCCTCACTCATTGAATTGGAACTGGATTTTGCGGAAGAAGATGTAGAGTTCGCCAATAGAAAACAACTGAATGATTTGTTATTGAAGTTGCACAAAGCCGTTGCTGATTTAGCGGAATCGTTCCGGTTGGGAAATGTTTTGAAGATAGGAGTGAACACAGTTATTGCCGGAAGACCGAATGCAGGTAAATCAACTTTGCTGAATGAATTATTAAATGAAGAGCGTGCTATCGTTAGTGAAATAGCCGGAACCACGCGCGACACCATTGAAGAAACACTGAACATTCATGGAGTGATTTTCAGATTGGCTGATACAGCAGGTTTGCGCGACACCAGTGATGTAATTGAGAAAATGGGAGTGGAGCGCACGCATGAAAAACTGCAACTCGCCGCTGTGGTTATTTATTTATTTGATGCAGCGCGAATGGATGAAGAAGAAGTGTTGAGCGATATTGAATCATTAAACCTGAAAGATATTCCGGTGATTCTTGCTGCCAACAAATCTGATTTGATGAATATTGAATTGGAGAAGAAAAAATTTCCACTCTTAAATAATCTCATTTTTATTTCAGCCAAAGAATCGAAAAACATTATTGAACTGAAAGAAAAATTATTTGATTCAGTCTTCAATACAAAAATTCACAGCGGTGATCCTGTTGTTTCAAACATCAGGCATTACGATGCGCTGATGAATACATTGAATGCCATTGACGATGTGGTGAAAGGTTTAAATACTAAAGTAAGCGGAGAAATGTATGCGCTTGATATTCGTCGTGCCCTTGATTATTTAGGTGAGATAACAGGAGAAATTACCAATGAAGATTTGCTCGATAATATTTTCTCGCGGTTTTGCATCGGAAAGTAATTTGATTTTCGTTTAAAGAAATTCGTTTCAATCGTGCGGTGCATTTTCCATCACTTTAAAAATATGAAGCAGGTAAGGAAACAATGCATCCATACTTTCCTGTGCACCGCGAGTTGAACCCGGCAATGCAAGAATGAGCGTGTTACCTTTTAATCCAGCAACACTGCGCGAAAGCATTGCATAAGGCATTTGTTGTTGACCATAGTTGCGTGCTGCTTCAGCTATCCCCGGAATTTCTCTGTCGAGCATCGGGCGAATAGCTTCGGGAGTTACATCACGCTTTGATAAACCTGTGCCGCCTGTCACAATGATTAAATCTAATTTGCTATCGTAAAGTGATTGCACTTTTTGCTGAATGATTTTTATCTCATCAGCAATGATGGAATAATCTTCAATAGAGGTATTGAATTTTTTCAGTTTTTCAATAATTGCTTTGCCTGCGAAGTCTTGTTTTTTTCCTGCTGAAATACTATCCGAACAAACTACCACCGCCGTTTTAATAGTTCGACTGAGTGTATCATTGTATTGCGACTTGCCTCCTTTTTTCTTCAACAGTTTTATTCCAACGATTTCAATTTCTTTATCAATTGGTTTAAGCATATCGTAAATTGTTAAAGCCACAACTGATGCGCCATGCATGGCTTCCACTTCCACTCCTGTTTTATAAATCGTATGAACTTCTGTTTCAATAATTATTTCAAGGCCTTCAATTTTATGCGTGACTGTTGCAAACTCAACAGGCAGCGGATGACAATCGGGAATCATGTCACTCGTTCTCTTAATGGCGAACAAACCCGCCACGCGACTTGCTTCCAGCACATCACCTTTAGGAACTTTTTTATTGATAACTGCATCAATGGTTTCCTGCTTGCTCACTTTTACAATTGCCTGCGCAATGGCAGTGCGGTGAGTGAATATTTTATTGGTGATGTCTATCATTAATAAGAGGTAAAACAGTTAAACCTTCACAGGTACATTTTTATTTTTAAAACTTCCCTTGCTCTTGCGGATGGTTACGGCAACCACTTTATACTCGGGGCATTTTGCTTCACTGTCGTGTTCGTCGCTGGTGATAATGTTTAACAGCACTTCAGGAAAATGGAAAGTGGTGCTGAGAATTCCCGGTTTTACCTCGTCAGTTATTCTCGCTTTGATATCCACTTTACCGCGAGGTGATTCCACACAAACCATATCGCCTTCGTTGATTAAATTTTTCTTCGCATCATCCGGATGAATCATCAACACATCTTCTGTAAGAATATCTACATTACCAGTGCGACGAGTCATGGTGCCGGAGTTGTAATGCTCGAGTTCGCGATTGGTGGTGATGATGTAAGGATAAGACTTTCCGTTTTTTACAATCTCGTTTGATTCTTTGAAATCAAAATAATGGAACTTGCCTTTTCCATCCGCACGCTGGAAAGTTTCGAGGTGCAAAATTTCAGTATCAGTTCCGTCCTTACTTACAGGCCATTGTTTTCCATTGTCGCCTAACTCATCCCATTTTACTCCGGCGAAGAATGGTACTATCTGAGAAATTTCTTCCAGCATGGTATCAGCTTCGTAAGGCGCCTGCTCATATCCCATGCGGTTCATGATGTCAACAATAATTTGCCCGTCGGCTTTTGTTCCTTCCAATGGCTCCACCACTTTTTGTACTTTCTGAATTCTTCGCTCAGCATTCGTGTAAGTTCCGCTCTTCTCTAAGAAAGTTGCTCCCGGCAAAACCACTGTTGCATACTTACAGGTTTCAGTCATAAAAATTTCCTGCAACACTAACAGGTCAAGATTCTTCATTGCTGCAATTACCTTGTTCGTGTTCGGGTCAGTTTGCACCACATCTTCGCCCATCAACCAGATGGCTTTTAAATTTCCTTCAATGGCCGCATCAAACATTTCCGGAATTTTTAATCCCTTACCAAACGGAATTTTGCGTTTATAAAATGCTTCGTACTGTTTATTTATTTCAGGGTCATACGCATTCATGTATCCTGCACCCTGATGCGGTTGGCAACCCATATCTGCAGCACCCTGCACATTGTTTTGTCCGCGCAACGGATTTACACCAACACCTCTACGGCCAATGTTTCCGGTAATCATTGCCAAATCAGAAATCAACATCACGGTGTAAGAACCTTGTGTATGTTCAGTTACTCCCAGTCCGTGAAACGACATGGCATTCGGTGCTTTCGCATAAGCCATTGCAGCTTCGCGAACCAGGTTACGGTCAACACCGGTAATTTTTTCCATCTCTGCAATATCTACTTTCAATATCTGGTTGCAGAAATCAGTATAACCTTCGGTTCTGTTTTCAATAAATTCTTTTGCTTCTAATTTTTCGGTGATGATGTAATACATCATCATGTTCAGCAGCGCCACATTGGTACCGGGGCGCAACTGCAAATGATAAGTCGCATACCTCGCCAACTCAGTTCTGCGCGGGTCTATCACGATGGAAGGTTTTCCCTTCATGAAGAACTGCTTGATCTTTGCTCCTGTTACAGGATGCGCATCTGTTGGATTTGCACCAATCACCATTATGCAATCGGTGTACTTAATATCTTCTACAGAATTGGTAGCAGCTCCAGTTCCGAATGAGCGTTGCATTCCAAGTGCAGTTGGTGAGTGACAAACACGCGCGCAGCAATCAATGTTATTGGTTCCGATTACGGCGCGAATGAATTTCTGCATAATGTAATTCTCTTCGTTCGTGCATCGTGCTGAAGAAATTCCGGCAATGGAATCGGGTCCGTGTTGTTTTAATATTCCGGTTAATTTTTCTGCAATAAAATCATATGCTTCATCCCAAGTTGCAGGTTGCAGTTCACCGTTTCTTCTGATCATCGGAGTTTTTATTCTGTCCGGATGATTGTAAAACGAAAAGGCAAAGCGGCCCTTCAAACAAGTGTGTCCCTGGTTCACTTCCGAGTCATAAGGCGCTTGAATTGATTTTACTTTTCCGTTCACAACAGCAACTTCAAGGTTGCAACCCACACCACAGTAAGTACAAACAGTGCGGACTTTTTTATCAGCAACAATGGACTTCGATTCAAACACATCTGATATGGCTGAGGTCGGACAAGCCTGCGCGCATGCACCGCAACTCACGCAATCCGATTCAAAGAAATTATTTTCATTGCTCTTCACAATGTGACTGTCGAATCCGCGACCTGCCATGCTCAGCACAAATTCTCCCTGCACTTCATCACACGCACGCACGCAACGGAAACAATTTATGCACTTCGAAAAATCAGAAGTCATGTATGGATGACTCAAATCTTTCTTCTTATCGAGGTGATTTTTACCTGCGGGATACCGCACATCACGAATGCCTACACGCGCCGCAACAGTTTGTAATTCGCAATTGTTATTGACCTCGCAGGTGAGGCAATCAAGCGGATGGTCGGTGAGCACGAGCTCAATAATATTCCGTCGCAATTTTTTTATACGGTCACTGTCGGTATAGATGTACGAGTTCGGAATCACGGGTGTGTGACACGATGCCTGCGCTTTTGCATTTCCGTTTTCAACCAGCGCCACATCCACACTGCAAACACGGCACGAACCAAACGGGTCGAGGTTCGGTGCATCGCAAAGCGTGGGAACAAAATCGTGACCGAGATGGCGGCGCACAAATTTCAGAATGGTTTCACCTGCGTTTACTGTGTATGGTTTGTCGTTTATAAATGCTGTTAGTCCCATGATTATTTTTTGAAGAATGGTGATAACTCTTTATCGAAATATTTTAAAGCATTTTTTATTGGAAGCGGAAGACCTCCACCCAACGCACATAAAGAACCTGTCTCTAAAGTTTCTAAAAGGTCGTTCATTAAATTGTAATCAATCTTATAATCTTCAGTTTTAGCCTTTTCAATCATTTCATATCCGCGTGTTGATCCAAGCCGACAAGGAAAACACTTGCCGCAACTTTCATGAGCAGTAAATTTAAATAAATGTTCAATGTAATTTATCAGCGGATAATTTTCGGGTATGCAAACCACCGAAGCATGACCGAGCAGAAAACCTTCGCGCGCAAATGAATCGAAGTCAACACTGAGGCTGTCGATTTTAGAAACGGGAACGAGGCCACCGAGCGGCCCGCCGATGTGCATGGCTTTAACGGGAGCGCGAAATCCTTTACCTAAATCATTAATGATTTTGCTGAGTGGAGTGCCCATGTCCACTTCATAAATGCCGGGGCGGTTAAAATATCCATCGAGAGAAATGAGTTTGGTGCCTGATGATTTTGCGGTGCCGATGGCGGCAAAAGCTTTTCCGCCGTGCTGCATGATGAACGGTAGATTGGCCAGTGTCTCTACATTATTCACCACAGTGGGTTTGTTGAATAATCCCTGCTGAGTAGGATACGGTGGCCGCACCCGTACTTCAGGTCGCTGCCCTTCAATGGAAGAAAGCAGTGCGGTTTCTTCGCCGCAGATGTAAGCGCCCTGTGCTTTTATTACTTTGAAGTTGAAGGTGAAACCGCTGCCATTAATGTTTTCTCCTAACAGGTTTTCATTTTGCAGTTTCGAAATTTCTTCGGTCACAATATCAACCGACTCGGGATATTCGCCGCGGATGTAAACCACTCCGTGTTGGGCACCTGTTATGTAGCCGGCAATCATCATTCCCATGAGCATGGTGTGCGGGCGCTGTTCCATGATGTAGCGGTCGGAGTAGGCACCGGGGTCGCCTTCATCCGCATTGCAGACAATGAATTTTGTATCACCTGCAACATTGCGGCACGACTCTAATTTGAATGCCATTGAAAAACCTGCACCACCACGGCCACGCAGTCCGGAATCTTTCAGTTCGGCAAGAAGCGCTTCGGGAGTTTTGGTTAAGCAGTTGGTAAATATTTTATAGAAATCTTTTATGCTGCCATACTCGCATGTGAGTATGGGTGTGCCGATGGCACCGACATTGTATTTTTCTTTAGTACCCACATTACCTGACATTATTTTTTCAATGTCATCAATATCGTTTCCTGAATAATTTTTTCCGTTGATGTGGAACGATGCATTTTCGTGACAGCGACCGAGGCAGCACATTTCGCCAATCTCGTCGGCAGAATATTGTGCGCTGATTTTTGAATGCAATGAATCCTGTGTTCCGGCGGTCATGCAGGAACTGCCATTGCAGATGTAAACTTTCTTGCCTTTGTGTTCGGGTTTCAGAAAATCATAAAAAGATACGGCACCATACACTGATGCTTTTCCAACGAGGAATTCTTCGCGCAATTTTTCTAATGCAGCCGCATCAGGTGTTCCGGTTGCAGTTGCAAGGTTTCCATATTCTTCGAAAAGATTTTTTAATAATCCTTTCCTTCCTGATAAATCACTTAAATTTTTTGACATCGGTTTTATCGTTGACCTGCCCTGTGGTTATTTCGGGTTTATCGTTTGCCACCTGTGCAGGATTTGAGTAAACAGTAAATTTATTATTGCGGCAGAAAGCCATGAGGGAAATTCCGGCGGCTTCGGCTGAATCAACAGCTAATGATGAAGGCGCTGAAACAGAAGCGAGAAAAGGAATGCCCGCAGATTTTGCCTTGCTTACAATTTCGTATGACACGCGACCACTGACGGTGATGAGCTTTGCTTTATCGAGTAGGTTATTATTCACGAGGTATCCAATCACTTTATCAACTGCGTTGTGGCGACCAATGTCTTCCATAACAGCCAACAGTTCTCCATCAATGGTGAATGCACCGGCGGCGTGTGTGCCTCCTGATTGCTGAAAAGTTTTTTGCTGCTCGCTCACTTTTTCAAACATCATTTTTACCAATGATGGATTGAGAATATCTGAATTTAAAACTCTGTCGGTTCCCAATTCATCCAATTCGGTTTTGCCACACACACCACATGATGACGCGGAGATTACATTTCGTGTTCCGGCGAAATCTTTCAGAATAAGTTCAGGAGGAATTTTAACATTCACTGCACTGATAAATCCTTCTTCATTCTTTTCAAGAATATCTATTACGGGATGTTCAGTTAAACTCTGAAATATTTTTTCGGAGAATAATAATCCGCGAACCAGTTCCATTTCGTTGCCCGGAGTTTGCATGGTAACTGTGAACGGAACTTCATTGACGGCAATACTCAGCGCTACTTCAACTGCGAGAATATCTTCGACCTGAGAAAATTTCCCTTCGTTAAAAAACAGTCCGTTGTATTGTTCAATGTTCATTTGAAAGCCTCACCCCTAACCCCTCTCCTAAGGAGAGGGGAATGGACGCGAAAATTTTATTCTTTAATTATTTGTTGAATTGATTGCTTGTTCATTTTCAATTTAACTAAGTCCTGTAATTTTTCCATTGTTGTCAATGTCCATGTGCTCTGATGCGGGAACAACAGGCAGACCGGGCATGCGCATCATGTCACCTAAAATAGGAATGATGAAACCGGCACCTGCAGCAAATTCAAACTCACGCACATTAATCGTAAATCCTTTCGGACGACCAACAACCGTTTCTTTATCAGACAATGACTTTTGTGTTTTTGCCATGCAGATTGGTAGTTTATCGTATCCTAAATCTAAAATCATTTTCAGTTGTGTGCGCGCCTTCGAAGAATATTCCACTCCATCAGCTCCATAAATTTCTGTTGCGATGCGATTGATTTTATCTTCCACACTCAGGTTCCAATCGTACAATGGTTTAAATTTATTTGAACCGCTTTCAATAACATCGAGAACAGCTTGCGCCAGTTCTTTAGTTCCATCGCCGCCTTTTGCAAAGCCATAAGACACAATTGCTTTCACATTCATCTTCGCGCAATGCGTTTGCACAAATTCAATTTCCTCCTGCGAATCAGTCGGGAAATTATTGATGGCCACCACCGGAGTGATTCCGAATTTCTTACAATTCTCAATGTGTTTTTCCAGGTTCTGAAAACCTTTTATCACGCGGTCCATGCTCGGAGTATTGTACTCTTCTTTTTTTGCTCCGCCGTGATGACGCAGTGCACGAATGGTTGCCACCAACACAATTGCATGCGGTGCTAAACCTGCATAACCACATTTTATATTCATGAATTTTTCGGCACCAAGGTCGGCACCGAAACCTGCTTCGGTTACTACATAATCTCCCAAGGACAAACCCATTTTTGTAGCGAGAATGGTATTGGTTCCTTGCGCAATGTTTGCAAACGGACCACCATGAAGAATGGCAGGATTGCCTTCTAATGTTTGAACGAGATTTGGTTTGATGGCATCCTTCAACAAGATTGCCATTGCTCCCTGCGCTTTTAAATCGCGAGCGAAAATTGGTTTCTTATCGAAAGTAAATCCAACAAAAATATTTCCAAGTCGCACTTTCAAATCATCAATGTCTTTTGCCATGCAAAGTATCGCCATCACTTCAGATGCAGGAGTAATGTTGAATCCATCTTCGCGTGGAATACCATTGCTGGTACCACCAATTCCAATTATGATTTGACGCAGCGCACGGTCGTTCATATCCATCACACGCTTCCACTTAATTGTGCGCGGGTCGATGCCTAAATTATTTTGTTTGTTCTGCAGATTATTATCAATTAGCGCAGCTAATAAATTATTTGCTTTTTCTATTGCAGCGAAATCTCCGGTGAAATGCAGATTGATATCTTCCATCGGAATCACCTGCGAGTAACCACCACCGGCGGCGCCACCCTTCATTCCGAATACGGGACCCAATGATGGTTCGCGTAAAACCACAATTGATTTTTTTCCAAGTTTGTTCAAGCCTTCATTCAACCCGATGGAGACTGTTGTTTTTCCTTCACCTGCCGGAGTTGGATTGATGGCGGAAACGAGAATGAGTTTGCTCGATTTTATTTTTTGTTCGTCAATTAATTTTAACGGAAGTTTCGATTTGTATTTTCCATAATACTCCAGGTCATCAGCATCAATATTTATTTTGGCTGCAATTTCTTTGATGTGTGTGATTTTCGCCGCTTGCGCAATGTCTAAGTCTGATAGCATTTTTATTTTCTGATTTTATGATTTAGTGTTAAGGTGTGTTTTGCTTCCAAATGTAACTTTCATCTTCAAAAATTTCTTTTCCCCAAACAGGCGCTTCTTCTTTAATGCGATTGACAATGTATGTGCATGCCTCCATTGCGTCTTTGCGGTGTTTGGAAGAAGTGAAAACAAATAAACTTATTTCTCCTGAATTTACTCTGCCAAGGCTGTGATAAATGTGCATGCAGGTCAATGAATATTTTTCAAAAGCGGTTTCACGAATCTCATGAAATTTTTCTTCCGCCATTTCATTGTAAGCGGTGTAGTCTATGGCTTTTACTTCTTTGTTGTTAATGACATCGTTGCGAACTTGTCCGAGAAAAATACTGTGGGCGCCTATATCTTTTTTGGTGCTGTGCTTGGCAATGGCATCGGCGATGAATAAAGGAGAGATTGCTCCTTCGATAAATACTTTTTTTATTTTTTTTTCTGACATTCTTCTTTATTGTTTGAGTAAATTATCCTCCTGAAAACGGAGGCATCAAAGCTACTGTTGCTCCATCTGTTAATTCAAAATTTCCTGAGGTGATTGCAAGGTTGACTGCAATTGCATACTTCATGCTTTTCAATCGCGGATATAAAATCTCCAAATGCTTTTTTAATTCATCAGTGGCTTGAATGTTTTCTATGATCCATTCAGATTTACCAGTGATGTCAGCAATGATTCCGAAGGCGAGAATTTTTATTTTCATTTTTCTTTTTGCTGATGTTGTTCCAACTCCGATTTCGAATTTACATTGGTAAAAATAATTTCATCAAACGATTTCATGTTTTTCATTTCTAATTTCTGCAAATTGAAATGGTTGATCAGTTCCTGCAATTTGAAATTATTTTTTTGAATTTGATTTTTCCATTCAGACAAACAACTTTTAGAATACACTGCGAACAACGGTTGAATTTTATCCTGATCAACAGCAACTGTAATTTCAAAATCAAATGATTGCTGAATCAGAAAATTTATTGCTTCTGTTTTTATAAATGGCATATCGCAACTGCAGATAAAATTGTAGTCAGCGTTGGTATGAGAAAGCGCAGTGAGAATTCCACCGGCAGGACCGATGTCAAATATTAAATCGTTTATGACTTCCAAACCAAATTGTTCGTAGGCTTTATTGTTTGAAACGATGGTGATTTTTTTAACTGCTGGTTTTAGTTGTTCAATCATATGTGTAATCATTGGTTTTCCATTGAACAGAATTAAACCTTTGTCTTCACCCATGCGCGAACTTTTTCCTCCTGCGAGAATATATCCGTTGACAGTTGGCGAATTATTTTTCATAATATCAAATCAACTGACAATTAATTTGAAGGAAGCAATAACAAGAACAACAGCCAGCACTTTTTTCAAAACTGTTGAATTAAATTTTGTAGCTCCGAAATAAGAACCTGTTAATCCTCCGGCAACTGCAATGGCAATCCATAAATAAATAGTTGTGTCAATATAAATTCCTTTTGAAACCAAACCAATCATTCCGGAAATTGAATTCAGAAAAATGAACAGAGATGAAATCACAGCGGTTTGTTTGATGAATGCCCAACCGAGAAAAAGTAAAATGGGACTGAGTAAAATTCCACCACCAATTCCAATTACTCCGGATATAAATCCGATTGTAATTCCGATTGCAACTGCGAGATATGGGTTTGGATTTTTTAAAACAGCAACTTCCTTCCCGAAAAACCCGAGCAAGCGAAGAATCGGAAACAACAATAACACACCCAATACTTTTTTATAAATCATTACATCCAATGTAATTCCTGCACCGAAAAATGCTGCCGGCACTGAACCGATAATCAGGAGCATCACTAATTTTTTATTGACTGTAGTGGTTCGTGAGTATTGAATGAATGCAATAAGCGAAACAACTATATTGAGCATTAATGCCGATGGCTTCATCACATCGGGAGTGAAATGATATAATCCCATTAGAGCGAGGTACCCACTTGCACCGCCATGCCCAACACTGGAATACAGAAATGCAACTGAAAAAAGAAGCAAGAGAAAAATAAGGTTTGAGATTTCAGGATTCATTGTTGAAATGATTTTTCTTGTTTCATTTTTTCAAAAAGCAAGATTTTATTTCGAACAATTGCAAGTGGAATTATTCCAATCACTCCGAACGAACAATCAATCAGTTGATGGAAAAATGGAATTCCGCGAACAGGGCCTGCAATGAAAGCGAGCGGAATAACAAGTAAACAACAAATCATTCCCCATTCAATTATCCATTTATTTTTTATCGGGTCCATCAATGGACCGATAAACAAAATAGCGATGATGATATGCGCGAATGCCAGCCAATCAGTCCCGTATGCAATAAAAGGATAGGAAGAGTTGGTTAAATGAATGGCTGAATAAACTTTTTGTACCCAATCAGAAACTGAATCTGGAAATAAATTTTTGTGATTGTTCAACCATAATAATTCTGATTCAATTGGGAATGCTGTTATACCACTCAATGCAATTCCTATAATGAAAAACAACAACCAGTTTCGAATTTGTTTTTTTAGAATTGCCTCCTTCATCAGTAAAAAATATTATGGCAATAAATGTATTTCAACTGAATCACCGGCATTTAGTGTTTCCGTTTCTTCCGGAACTACTATGAAGCAATTGGAATTTGAAAATGATTTCATAATGAATGATTCCTGTCCTGACAATGGAGTTACAGTTTTATAATCTGTTGCGGCTTTCATGAAATGAGTTAGGCCGGATTTTTTATTGATGGTATTTGATAATGAAACTGAAATGGAATTTAAAAATGGATTTTCAAATCCCTGAAATTTGCGGAGTGCGGGAATTACATATTCGTAAAAACAAGTGAGCACCGATGCGGGGTTTCCGGGTAAACCGAATATGTAGTTTTTGTTTTTTGTTCCGAAGTACAATGGTTTGCCCGGCTTTTGTTTCACTTTGTAAAAAATGGTTTTCACTTTTTCCTCTTCCATAATTTTACCGACATAATCATAATCGCCAACAGAAATTCCACCGGTGAATGAAATAAAATCGCATTGCTTCATTGCTTTTTTGAAAGTGGCGCGAATTGATTTTTTATTGTCCTTAACAATAAATGTTTTAATAAAATTTATGCCGACTGATTGTAATGCAGTGTGTAACGCAACTGAATTTGATTCATAAATATTTCCTGTTTTCAGTTTTGTACCAGGCTGTTGCAATTCGTTTCCGGTTACTATGATTGCAACTTTCGGTTTTGAAAACACTTTGGCTTTACCGATTCCGATTGAAGAAAGAAATCCGATTGAACCCGGATTCAATTGAGTTTCTTTCTTCAATGCCAATTCTTTCTTTTTTATCTGTGAGCCTTTGTAACGAATGTTCGCTCCGAGAAAAATTTTATCATCCTGGATAATTAATTTTTCATTTGCGATTGAAATTTTTTCCTG
>JAHEZG010000018.1 GCA_023251195.1 Chitinophagaceae bacterium
GATAATGAAAGAATGATAAAAAATTATCATCCGATAGAAAATTACATTGAAGAACGTTTTTCATTTCCGTTTGATAAATCGAATTACGAATTCGCTTCAAAAAGGTGGAGCTGTAACAAACTGATTGGCGTGAATGCCTATGTGAGCAAAAAAATAAATTTAAGTTTTTGTTATTCAGGAATTCAATATTTTGAATTTGGAAATTTGTATGGTGGCGACTTTGGCTATATCAATCATTTTGATTTCAGAGAATATAAACTGACCATTAAATATTCATTTAATTAAAAAGCCCTCCCGTTCCGTTTAGCTATTAAATTATTATTCTGATAAATTAATGGTCAGGTAAAACAATTTCGATTCACCATCATCATTATCAGCAACAGCGATGGCTGAAATATTTTTACCTGTGATTTTTATTGTTTCAATGGCTTCCAGTTTGTCGGTTAAAATATTTCCATTGGCACTTTTTATTTGGGTGAGTGATACCACATGCGCAGCAGTATTGCTCTTCAGATTTAGCAAGCCAATGTAGCTGCCCTTAACTGGTCCGTCGTTTATGGCGTCACTTGTTTCTTCAAGTGTGGCAGTAAAAAGTAATTCGTTTTCATTTAAAGCACATGCACCCGAAAAACCAATTTGATACCCATTGACCACGGGAAGTTCAATATTAATTATTGTAAAGGCGGGTATATCATTCACCAATTCATTCATTGCATACAATGCGAATTTTTTCCAGCTCATTGAAACAATAAAATTTTTCCCTCGATTAAAAAGCAACAACTTATCACCTGCAAAAGCGGCACCTTCAAGGTTCAGTTCGTTTTCTTTCAGTGATGCTTTTTTTCTGATTGAATTATACAAGTGCGCCATCGACCGCTTCAAACACAGTTTGGTATTTTTAATGTTCAGAATAAACAGGGAATCGCGGTACTGACTTAATGAACCGGAGCCAAATAAAAATAAATACTGTTTACCTTCCACTTCACCCAAAACACAAGATTCTAAATCGTGTTTTACCGGTTTAGGTAACCGCTGTTCACTTGCATTTTCATATAATTTTATTCTGTCGAATTCAGTACCGTCTAATGCTGATTTCACTACATACGCAGCATCATCACCTGCTATCCAAATCTTATTCTCAGCAAAAGCCAACCCCGATGCTGATGAGATGGCTGTTGTTACAATAATTTTTTTAATTTCAATTTTCATTGCTACGGCATCATTTTGATAACTAAAACCGATAATTTTTATCAAACTTAAATTAAAAATTTCATTCAGTTTAACTGCTACCGTGAGCTGTAAAAATTTCAGAAAATAAATAATTTTACTACCTGATCAAGGGTTACAAATTCTAATTTCTTCAAATCAATTATTTCAAATGCCAGAAAAAAAATCAAAGCTTGCGGTAATTAAAACAAAACCAACTGCTGAAAGTGTAGAGGCTTTTATAAATAATTTGAAAGACCCTCAGCAACGCAAGGATAGTTTTACACTTTTGGAATTAATGAAAAAGGCAACCGGTGAACTACCGGTATTGTGGAGCAGTTCAGTCATTGGTTTTGGTTCTAAAAGATATAAAAGCCCGACTACCGGAAGAGAAGTAGATTGGCTTCGCATAGGTTTTGCACCACGCAAAGCAAATTTATCATTGTACTTAATGGTTAATATTAAAACGCAGGCTGCAGTTCTTAAAAAACTTGGTAAGCATAAAACGGGTGTTGGTTGCTTGTATATAAATAAACTGGATGATATTGACATGAATGTGCTGAACGAAATGGTAAATGCATCGGTAAATCAGGAATAATTTTTTTAAAGAATGGGGTTTTTATTTGGTTGAGCAACTGCTGATAGATAAATCCGGTTAATACCTGAAATAATTTGGAATAAATGAAATTCACAGAAGATACATTAAAGCAAATTCTTGAAGCCTTCAACCGGCATGACCTTTCTGCAATTATGGAATTTTTTTCCGAGGATTGCTCATGTGATTTTCCAAAGGGAAACGAGTCGTGGGGACAACGATTCAGTGGAAAAGAACAAGTGAATAAAGCGTTGGAAGGTCGCTTTAAAGGAATCCCAAATGTGCATTATGGCAACGACCGCCATTGGATTTCGGTCGATGGCAGCAAAGGAGTTTCGGAATGGACACTAAGCGAAACAACCACCACAGGTATTGTTCTAAATGTAAATGGCTGCGACCACTGGGAGTTTAGCAATGGAATGATTTCGCGAAAAGATTCTTACTGGAAATTAGTGGAGCCAAAATCAAAATAAAAAATCATGAAGAAAAAAATTAAAAGCAAATAGTATTTAAGTAAGTAACATTTTTGAAAATAAAAAATACTAAAAATTCACCTGTTAGCAATGAAAAATAAAAAGGAAATAGCACTCGCAGAAAAACAAGATTTGCTCAATACTTTAAAAACCCGTTTTGAAAAAAATAATAAACGCCACAGTGGTATTGAATGGGCAAATGTTGAAGCAAAGCTTTTAAACAATACAGCAAAGCTCTGGTCGTTAAATGAAATGGAATCAACTGGCGGCGAACCCGATGTTGTAGCATTTGATAAAAAAACCGGGGAATATATTTTTTATGATTGTTCGGCTGAAAGCCCTGCAGGCCGAAGAAGTTTGTGTTACGATGATGATGCATTGCATTCAAGAAAAGAACATAAACCAAAAAACAGCGCCTGTGAAATGGCGGAAACCATGGGCATTCAATTGTTATCAGAAGAACAATACCGTGAGCTGCAGCAACTCGGGAATTTTGATACAAAAACATCGAGTTGGGTTAAAACTCCATCTGCCATCAGAGAACTTGGAGGTGCCATCTTTTGCGATTGCCGATACAACACGGTATTTGTCTATCACAATGGAGCCGAATCGTATTATGCCGCACGCGGGTTTCGCGGATGGTTAAAGGTTTAATAAAAAAATCATTTCAGTAAGTGATTTAAATAAAAGTAGGTAGCTCAACGAATAATTTTTTAAATAAATTTTATGCATTCGAATAAAAAGGTTGATTGGTATTTTAATCAATCAGAAAAATGGTATGATGAATTAAAGAAATTAAGATCCATTGTTTTGAACTGCGGTCTCGCTGAAGAATTGAAGTGGGGGGTTCCATGTTACACGAGTGACAAAGCGAACATTGTTTTAATTCATGTATTTAAAGAGTACTGTGCGATACTGTTTTTTAAAGGTTCCTTGTTAAAAAATCCTGATGGCATTCTTGTTCAACAAACAAAAAATGTGCAGGCCGCAAGGCAAATTCGTTTCAGTGGTGTTGATGAAATAATAGAAAAGGAAGCCCTGACAAAAGCATATATTCAGGAGGCAATTGAATTAGAAAAGTCAGGCGTGAAAGTGGAAATGAAAACAACCAATGAATTTAATATGCCTCCAGAATTTCTGATTAAATTGAATAAAAGTGCTGCTTTAAAAAAGGCATTTCAGGCGCTCACACCTGGAAGGCAACGAGGATACCTGCTTTATTTTTCAGCGGCCAAACAATCTGCAACACGCGAGGCAAGAGTTGAAAAATGGATTCCCGAAATTCTTAAAGGAAATGGAATAAACGATTAAAAGTTCAACACTTTTAAATTGCAGCTTTCCGAAATTTCATTTCAGTGCCAATTGAAACATTATTACACCTCATTCATTAAAATTTTAAGCACGAACAAATTAATTTCTTATGTACAACCTTCCGTATCACAAAGAAAAAAATGAACAGGTAGTTCATGAGTTTATTGGTAAGTATCCATTTGCATTTTTAACCGGATGTGATGCAGGACATAAACCTGTAGCTACGCAGGTGCCTGTTTTCATTGAAGAAAAAGATGGAAAAAAAATTTTGCGTGGTCACCTGATGAAAAACACTGATCATCATTTGGCATTCATTCAAAATAAAAATGTACTTGTTGTATTTAACGGGCATAGCATATATGTAAGCGGCACATGGTACAGCAATCCGCATACACCATCCACCTGGAATTTCATGAGCGTTCATGTCATAGGTATTATTCGGTTTCTGGATGATGACTCATTGGTTGATGTGCTGAGAAAAACATCGCTGCATTTTGAAAACAACAATCAACAATCGTCAACAATTTTTGATAGCCTGCCTAAAGAATATACACAAAGATTAATGAAGGCAATTGTGGCTTTTGAAATTGAAGTAATTGAAATGGATACGGTTTTCAAACTTAGTCAGGATCGCGATTTTGAGAGTTACATAAACATTATTAACCAACTGAAAGAAAAGGGTGAAGCCGGACAAGTGATTGCAACGGAAATGGAAAAAAGAACCAACGAAGTATTTCCGGAAAATAATTAAATCTGGTATTCAAATTCCGCCGGATATTTTTTTGTAAATAAATTTTTGCAAAACTGATTTTGAAAAATTGGTGAAATTTTGAAACGGGATGTACTGTTGCGATAAATTTTATTTTTAAAGATGAAGCGAAAGCAATAATTGCGACAGTAATATGTTTGATGTGATGATAAAAAAAATAGGGTTAATTTTTATTCTTCTTTTAAATACCATTGCATTATTTGCTCAGGAAAATATTATTGATGAAAAGATTGATAGTTTAATTCTTGCAATTCCAGAGGTAAAAGAAAGAGCCGAATATATTGAAAAGCAAACAATGGGCGAACGACACCTGAGAATTTGGATATATCAAACACCAAAAGATAACAAAGAGAAATATTATTGGGTGAAAGTGGGGGAGAACAATGACATTGAGTTTGTGACCCACTTCAATTTTTTTATTTATCCCGATAATTTAGAAATAAAATATTTCGATACTGTTGAAGACTCCATAAAAAACCTCGATGATTTTAGAAAAAAAAACAAAAAAATTATTGCACCAATTTTCGAATGCTACTACAAAATTTCATTTCTGAATCAAGTACAGACTCTAAAAAGAAGAATTGGATTCGATACAATTATGCGATTTGATTTGTATGGTGTATGGCAAAGTGATACAATTTTATGGGATACCACCTTTGAACACTATGGTGAAATTTCATTCGGTATTTTTAATGACAGCACTTTTAACACACCTCAAAAATTAAGCGTAACCGATTGTTCTGGTAATTTGAATTATGAAATTGAATGGATTGGAATAGATATAACCGGAAGTGTATTTAAACATTTCAAAATACCGGGCGCATTCATAGATTTAGCAGAATTGAAAAAAATAATAAATGGAGGGAACTCATTTTGCACTGTTTATGAAGTTAAGTTTCGAAACAGGAACGAGCCACTTGAACTTGATATTTTGTTATTCTAATTAATTAAATCTTCCGGGTTAACTTGAATGCTAACACACTGCTCGCAACACAGCAAGCACATGTTTTACCGTAGCAAATAACTTGCTTATGATATTTTTGTTGCCACCACCACATGACCGACGAAGATTACAAACTTATACAACCCACACTGCCCACTGATCCGGGAGTTTATAAATTCCGCGATCGTGATGGCAACTTAATTTATGTAGGCAAAGCAAAAAATATTAAGAAACGGGTGAGCTCCTATTTCAATCGCGAGCACGAAGCAAACAAAACCACCGTGATGGTTAAAACGGCAGCGTCGCTGGAGTTTACAATAGTAAACACTGAACAAGATGCGCTACTGCTCGAGAACAATTTGATAAAAGCTTTTTTGCCACGATACAATGTTTTGTTAAAGGATGGCAAAAGTTATCCGTTTATCTGCATCAAAAAAGAAAATTTTCCCCGCATTTTTATGACCCGTAAAGTTATTAAGGATGGCTCCGAATATTTTGGCCCCTACACATCAATGGGGCGTGTACATGTATTGCTTGATACAATCAAAATGTTGTTTCAATTACGAACCTGTTCATTGAACCTGATTCAAAAAAACATTGATCACAAAAAATTTAAAGTCTGCCTTGAATACCACATTGGAAATTGTAAAGGCCCATGCGAAAATTTACAAACTGAAAATGATTACAATCAAAGTATTCAGCAAATCCGAAACCTTTTAAAAGGTCATCTGAAACCGGTTAATGATTTTTTAAGCGATGAAATGCAAGTGCTGGCTGAAAACTATGATTTTGAAAAGGCCAACCTCATAAAACAAAAACTCGATTTACTAAAAAATTATCAAAGCAACAGCACTGTTGTTAATACAGATATAAATAATGTAGATGTTTTTGCTTTTGTTGAAGATGAAACCGCTGCATTTGTCAATTACATGAAAGTAGTAAATGGTTTGGTGGTTCAATCGAAAACAATAGAATTACATAAAAAAATTGAGGAAGAAAAGGAAGAATTATTACAGCTCGCTGTTACTGAATTGAGACAGCAGTTTTCAAGCGAATCCGATGAAATTATAGTTCCATTTTTAATACCGTCACCTTTAGAAAAAATAAAAATCACAGTACCACAAATTGGGGACAAGAAAAAATTATTGGATCTGGCCGAAAAGAATGTTGCTTATTATAAAATGAATCTGGCGCTGAATGCTTCCGGAAAAATCACGCCTGCCGATCGGATTTTAAAACAACTGAAAGAAGATTTCAGATTAAAGGAAATGCCAGTTCACATTGAGTGTTTTGACAATTCAAATTTTCAGGGAAGTTTTCCGGTAGCTTCATTGGTTGTTTTTAAAAATGCCAAGGCTGCAAAAAAAGATTACAGGCACTTCAATATTAAAACGGTTGAAGGTCCTGATGATTTTGCATCCATGGAAGAAATAGTTTACCGTCGGTATAAGCGAGTGATTGAAGAGCAACAATCGCTGCCTCAATTGGTAATTATTGATGGAGGGAAGGGACAATTGAGTGCTGCAGTTGCAAGCATTGATAAATTGGGTTTAAAAGGAAAAATGGCAGTTTGTGGAATAGCCAAACGATTGGAAGAAATTTATTTTCCGGATGATACATTGCCACTCTACATCAATAAAAAATCGGAAAGTTTAAAATTGATACAACAAATAAGAAACGAAGCGCATCGTTTTGCAATCACTTTTCATCGAGACAAAAGAAGCAAGGGTGCCATAGTAACGATATTGAATGACATTTCCGGAATAGGAAATACAACAGCTGATAAATTATTAAAGCATTTTCATTCAATGGAAAAAATAAGACAGGCGAGTGAAGCAGAAATAATAAATGTGATTGGTAAATCACGAGCTGCTAAAGTGTGGGCACATATTCAGTTAAAAAACAATACTGATTAAAAAAAGCTCCGGAAATTTTCCGGAGCTTTTGCTTTTTTATTTATGATGGGATTAAACTACAATGACCAAAGGTCATGTTCCCATTCAAACATATCTTGTTTAATTTTTTCAGCTTCCATCAATGCATCAACTCCTAATTTATAATCCTGAATACGGCGATCAAGTACATTGGATTCCTTGATAATGTAACTACCGAATAAACGACCTTCAAAAATATCGTCCCAACTCATTCTAATCGCATCATTCTTTGGATTGAAACAATCTTGTTTCACTAAAATTTTACGAAAGTCCGGATAATAAACCCAGTACAATGGAAGTTCTCCGGCATCAGGATCAGTATAAATTGGAGCAATTCCAAGTATTCGAACCTGTAGTGTAGAAGTTTCTTTATCAAAGAACCAATCTTCTTTTACTCTGAATTTTTTTACAGAATTCGGATCAAATTCGTTTTGTACAATTGTATCTTTTGTATAGTTACCATCAATGTCATATTGTGCAATTGTATCTATACTTCCGGTTTTCTTATTGAATGCTTCAGGAGTTAAAGGAACTTTAAAATACTCATCATCATAAACTACCGCACCTTCCTTAATAGCATCATTAAAAATAGTAATTAAAGGTTTCATGTCTTTCCAGTCAATTCCTTCATACTTAAAAGGTAAATTTATTTTTTCTCTGGAATCAATTACCCGCCAAATTCTTTTTTCCATAAAAACATCAGATTCACGAATGTGATCGTATGGAATTATTTCTCTTTCAGAAGGAGAACTTCTATCGTAAATACGATCACGAGGTGCTTGCTGCTCAGTTGTTCCTTGAGCATAAGAAAACTTGCCCAATGAAAACCCTAAAGTCAAAACAATTAATAACGAAGTTATTTTTTTCATGACTGATTTATTTAAATGGCATTAAAAATTAACGAATTTCAATTGGGATACTATTAATAGAACGAATGGTTCCATCAGGCCCTTTAGCACGAATTTTTCTGAAAATGAATTGATCACCTGGTTTGCACAATTTCAAATAATCAGCAACAGCTCCTGAAAATTTTGCACCGGTTACGGCAGTAATTTTAGCATCCTGTCTTTTTGCGATGTAAACACATTCAAAAGAAACAACATCAAAACGAACACCTTCAAAATAAAAATCTTTTAATACAGCTCCGATACCAGGAACTGCACGAATTTCTCCGGTTTTCATATCTCCTTCTGATTTACCACCAATTTGAGCAACAGGATCTGGAATTCGTTTTATTACAAATTCAGATTCTCCTACTTTTGTAGTCTTATCTTGATCTTTAACAGTAACTGAAATTTTAATTTTAGTGTTAACAAGATTAGCGGGCATATTAGCAATGTATTTTCCCTTACTTCCTGTAAATGATCCTGCAGAAGCTGATGCGGTTAATTTATCGGCAGAAAAACCTGGAACTGAAATTGAAAATGGATTTGGAATACCAGCATAAATTAAATTCAGGTTATCCGGTGCAATTACACAAGAACCCTTAGCACTTGTGTAAACTGATTCAAAAGGGTAGTAGACAGGTGCGCCATCAGGTCCGGTAATCATAACCGCACCAGAATATTTTTGCTCACCTTCGCCACTAGCAGTTCTTTTATACTTACCCATACCTAATTCAACTTCTAATTTTTCACCACCACCATTAACTGGGTTTTCTTTAGTTTCTTTATATGAATCGCCATCTTTTACAGCATTGCTGTTTAATGGACCAATCAAAATGGTTGGATTCGCAGTGGAATTATATGCAGCAACAAAAATATCAGCTTTATATTCCTGACCTGACATGATATAACTTGAAGGCGCAATGACTTTAGCAGTCATTCTATCAACTTTAAAATCCAAAGCATTAATTCTGCTTAGTAAGTAATCGATAACCTGAGCCTCAGAATTTTTAGCATCGTTTTGAAATTTATTCAATAATGTCAAGCAAGCAATTGTTGGCACCATGTGAAAATTAGCTTCTTCCCATGTTTTTGTTTCACCCTCCTGACCTTTGATATTTTCCATAATATTTAAAGGCAATTGACTTTCAAAATTCTTTTTATCAGCTGGGTTCTCAATCAATGCCAATAGTTTAGCTCTTGTATCTAATATTGCTTTTTTTAATACATCGGCTTTTTTCCCTTCTTCCAACATTAATCGGGTTGAAACATCAAGGTTTTTATCATCACTTAAATGACCTAATTCAGGCTTCCAACCTTTCATTTGTTTCTGCTCATTTTTATCAATCCAACCACCGCTACCGGCAACCACTTCATCCATAATTCCGCTTATCATAGCGCATAAATCATCAGTATATTTTTTAGCAAGTGAAGCTTTATCATAAAAAGGCTTTGCTTTTTCTTTTTGAATCTCCAATTGATCAGCAAAAACCTTCATTGATTTTTCATTTTTGGAATTAACTGAGATATTAGAGTTATTGATACCTTGGTTAACAACATGAAATGCATTTAAAATCTCAGCTGACACATTCATTGCCAGAAGTGCAGTTAACACAAGGTACATCATGTTAATCATCATCTGCCTTGGTTCCTTTGGTATAGACATTATTTTAGTTGTGTTTTGTTTTAATAATTAGTTGATCACCTGTCAGATACACTTATCTTGAATTAGCGCCACCGATTTGCATAGCAGAAAGCATATTTCCGTAAATAGAATTTAAATGACCTAAGTTTTTAGCTAAACCATTCATTTCAGTCTTATATTTCTTTGTGTCTTCTACTGAATCATTTAAATTTTCAATAGCTGAAGAAAGTGATCCATAGAACTTATTCATTGTTTTTAAATGACTATTAGTGTCTTGAAGTTCAAGTTCGTAAATTGCATTTAATTGGGCAAGGTTTTTAGAAACCTGTTGAACTTGTTCATGATATTTTTTAGTTTCATCAGCTCCTGAAGCTAATAATTCTGCAGCTGTTGTGGCTTCATTGTAAGCCTTTTTCATTTCTGAAAGCGCAGCAGAAGCTTCTTTAGTTTTTGCTGTGTATTCACCTGTTGCAGAGGCAGCATCACTTACATCAGAAAGTTTTGAAAGATTTTCACCTAATTTATTCAAATTATCTCCAAGTCGGCGAATTAATTCCTGATCAACATTTGCTGTTTCCAATAAATTATCGAATTGTTGAGTCAAAGTACCATGACTAGCTTTATCATGTTCCTTAATTAGTTCCTCTTCATCGGGAGCCAAATCAATTTCAGGGTAAATTTTTTCCCAATAATAATCTTTATGTGGAGGAAGAATTCCTAATAATGCAAAAATGAACGCTTCGGTACACATCCCTACAATTAACATTTCACTGGCAAAATTCCAATGTTGTAATTTGAATAATGCTCCCATTAATACAACAGAGGCACCAACACCAATAATTAAGTTCTTAATTCTTTTACCTTTTTCAGTCTCGAAAAAATGTGCGAGTTTGTTCATTTTTGAAAAGTGTTTATTTTATTATTTAGTTTGAATGATTTGGTTTAAATTTCTTTCTTAAAAAATTAATTGATTTTTACTGATAAAAAATGACTTAATGATTAATCATTAATTGATCTACCAAGGAAGGTAATTGTATTTCTAAATCCAACATAGGCTTTTGCTGAATCTTGATACTCATAATTACGAGTCCCTGTTTGGCAGAAATATGCAATATCTTTCCAAGAACCACCTCTTATAACTTTCCTTTTTAAGGTAGGGGCATCAGAATTTTGTGTATTATATTGAATATCTGGATCTAAATCCCAAACGAAAGAATATGAATTTTCATAGAAAGCAGTAGATGTCCACTCAGAAACATTTCCAGCCATATTATATAAACCGTAATCATTTGGGAAGTATGCATCCACTTTTACAGTATAAAAACCACCATCATCAGGATAATCTCCTCTCCCAGGTTTAAAATTCGCAAGAATACAACCTTTCTTATTTCTCATATAAGGCCCACCCCATGGATATGGAGATATATCTCTTCCTCCTCTAGCGGCATATTCCCATTCTGATTCATATGGAAGGCGAAATTCATCATTAATTACATCTCCTAATTGAGTTCTGTAATCATTCCAAAATCGGGTTCTCCATTTAGAAAATGCTGTGGCCTGTTTCCAGTCAACACCAACCACAGGGTAGTTATCAAATGCAGGATGCCAGAAATAATTTCGGGTCATAGGTTCGTTATAAGAATATGTAAAGTCATGTACCCAACATAAAGTATCTGGATAAACATTTACAATTTCGGACATAATTACAGTACTACGATCAAAGTCGGAATTATGTGGGTTAGAACCAGAAGTTCTGTTTTCTTCTTTCGCAGCAGTTTTAAAATCTACCCAATAATATACATAATTTAAAAGTTTCGTATTAATTTCTTTTCTACCTAAAATCCGTTGATTTTCGGGAGTATACATTGATTCGAGGTTGCTTTGTACTTCTTCATCTTCCCAATCAATCTTTTCTCGCCAATTTACAGCATTATCGTCAATCAGATAATCACCCCCTAGTATTTTATGGGCAATTGAATCGCGCACAAATTCTACAAATTGACGATATTCGTTATTCGAAATTTCAGTTTCATCCATAAAAAATCCTTGGATTGAAATTGATTTCGGTTTTTGAATCAAAGCATTATTAATGTCTTGATCGCTTTGACCAATATGCAATGTTCCAGACGGAATATACACCATTCCATAAGGAACTATTGTATTCCATTCAGGCCGGTCTAAAGAACCGAGCAGTTGCCCGTTATATCCACCATTGCAGGCAGCAAGCAGACATACTAACCCAATTAGAAAATACCTTGAAATCTTGATCATGGTTCGTGGTTTAATCACTTAACGAGTAGAGGTTTTACAATAGAAAATTTATTTATGGGTGGGTAAAAATAATTATTTCATCTATCTAACCAAATCAATTTTTTGAATGGGACTTTTCGAATCAGACGCATTTTAACGCAGACCACAAGTAAAAGGTTACAATTTTGTGACACTATTTTAAAAACGAGGTGTAAAAATTACTTTTTCGGGCTTAGCCGGCTTGGTCAGACTGGTTGAATAATGAACAACCAACTCATGTGACCCATCATTTGCGGAAGACAATTTTGACAATGAAAATTCGTAAGCATAACCAACAGATAAGTCAGAACTTAAATTGATTCCTAAAAATCCGATGGCGGCATCTTTTGCATTTGAATCGAATCCTCTGTAACCGACTCCAATCCATCCGAGGTTTTTATATCCAACTAATAAAGATGATTCAGTTTGTAATTCGTTGAAGTTGTATTTAACAATTGATGATGGTTTAAAACTGATGTCTTTATTTTTGTTTATTGAAAATGAAATGGTGCTTAAAATATTTCGATCAAGGTTTGCAGTTAAGTTCCCGTTTTCAGCAGAAAATTTTAATGCAGGTTGTAGTAAATGCGATCCTGCAAATCCAATGTTCATGAATTTATTCAGGTAAAAAATTCCAACTGAAAAATCGGGAGCGATTGATGACGAAGTATTTATTGGCAACAAATTGTCGTTGTGATTTATAATCGAACCAGAATAATCTCCATCAGGTGCTCGAAGCTTTGAGCCATCGATAGACGATTGAATAATTCCACCACGAATTCCGATACCGAAGCGATTATTTTTTTTCCCAGAGATAAATGAATAGCCCAGCATCGTGTAAGTATTTCGCTGAACACCTTGCTGATTGTTTAAAACAAAAATTCCCAAGCCACCACTTAATAACGGAACATAAGAACTGAGCGAAATTGCTTGCGCATTCGGGTGACCGGTAATGCCAACCCATTGTGTTCTTCCGATTAATGAAACATCAATTGACTTTGTGATTCCGCAAACGGCAGGATTATAGAATTCCGGATTTGAAGCGCCGTAAGCAAACTGTGGAAGTTGTTGTGCAAAAGATTTTTCACAATAAGAGGTCATGCAAATAAGAGCCGCAATCAATAAATATTTTCTCCTTCCGTATTTCATCATAAAATAAAATTAGTCATTCTGTTCTAATGTGCAAATGAATTTATGGTGGTCAATAATTCCTGAATTGAAAAAACCGGTTGCTCGCACGAAAAATTTCTGCATAAATAAAAACAAGTTTTATCAGAAAAATTTTTGTCGTTGAAAATCGGAAGTTGTTTTTCTTCTGTGTCTGATGTGGCAATAATATTTATCGGAAGAAATTCTTTTAAAATTTCTTGTGATTCTTTCAATGAATTTTTTCCGGTGATTACAATTTCGTTGAATCCGGATTCGTGAGTAATTAACCCAACTAACCAATTTCCGAATGAAGCAGAAAACTGTTGCGCTATGTTTTGAATTTTTGAATTCATTACAAAAGATAATTGTCGCCAATCAGCAATGTCGAAGTACAATCCGAGTTTGAATAAATTTTCTGACATCATTGAATTTCCGGATGGAGTTGCATTATCAAAATATTCTTTCTTGCGAACTACAATATCCTTTTGCCAATCGGGTGTATAAAAGAATATCGGTTCTTCTTTATCAGAAAAATGTTCGACAACATATTGCGTTAATTCTTTTGCATGTTCGAGCCATTCAATTTTAAAAGTCAGTTCATAAACATCAATACATGTTTTTATTAAAGAAGAATAATCATCGAGGAAAGCGGGATTGGTTGCGATTTCATTTTTATAGTTGTGATGAAAAGCGCCGCTGCGTTTTTCATCTTTAAATTTCTCAAACAGAAATGTGAGTTGGGCGATTGCAGTTTCAGAATATTTTTTATTTCCAGTTGCCTTTGCAGCATTTGCAAAAGCAGAAACCATCAATGCATTCCAACTCAAAATAATTTTATCATCTAATGCCGGACGAATTCTTTTAGCTCGTTCGTTCAACAATTTATTCTTACAAACTGCAATCAGTTTTTCATATTCTGTTACACTTAAATTTTTTCTGTTTGAAAATGAGTCAATGCTTTCAGTACAATTCAGAATATTCTTTTCTTCCCAGTTTCCTTCTTCAGTCACTTTGAAATATTCACCAAAAATTGCTGCATCTTCTTTTAAGCAATTTTCTATTTCCTTTTTATCCCACACATAAAATTTTCCCTCCACTCCTTCTGAGTCTGCATCTAAACTGGAATAAAATCCACCTTCCGGATTTTTCAATTCACGATTGACAAACTCCAGTGTTTCATCAATTACATTCAAATAATTTTTATCGCGAGTGAGTTTGTATGCATCGGAATAAGTTGAAACCAACAACGCATTATCGTACAACATTTTTTCGAAGTGCGGCACTAACCATTTATCATCCGTTGAATATCTTGAAAAACCACCACCCACCTGGTCATAAATTCCACCTCGCATCATTTTATCCAGCGACAAACGAACATGATTCAAAGCACTTTCATCCTTTGTAAAAAAATAATAGTGCATCAGAAAATTCAAACAGAAAGTAGATGGAAACTTCGGTGCACCGCCAATTCCTCCTTCGTTTTTATCAAACTGATTTTTCAGGTTTTCAAAAGCAGTTTTCGAAATTTTTTCTTCAGAAGTTTTTGTCTGATACTTATTCAGCATTTCATTTCTTCCATACATCATCTCTGTTAAATCATTCGACTGATTTATGAGTTCTTGTTTTTTTTCTTTCCACGCATTTGAAATTCCCTGCAATAAATTAATCCACGACGGACGATTATATGCAGCACGCGGAGGAAAATAAGTTCCGCCATAAAACGGTTTCAACTCCGGAGTGAGAAAAACATTCAGCGGCCAGCCGCCACCTCCACTCATAATCTGAACAGCTTCCATATAAATATGGTCAAGGTCGGGTCGCTCCTCTCTGTCAATTTTTATGTTGACGAAATTTTCATTCATGAATGCAGCCACATCTTCATTTTCAAAAGATTCGTGCTCCATCACATGACACCAGTGACACGCAGCATAACCAATACTTACTAAAACAGGTTTGTCTTCGCACTTTGCTTTTGCAATTGCTTCATCACCCCACGGAAACCATTTGACAGGATTGTGCGCATGCTGTAGCAGATACGGACTACTTTCATTGATAAGTTCGTTGGTGAACCTATGTTCAACTGCTTCCATCATGCGAAGAAACAATTTTATGCTTCAATCGATTGGGATATTTATTTCTTTTTTTTCGAAGCAAGAATATATTTTTCGATTGCCATAATCATGGATGGAGATTCAACGGAAGGGGCAATAATATTGCAGCACAATTTTGCATCTTCAATTGCTTTTAATGTAAGTGGACCAAATCCACCAATCACCTGATTCTTTTGTTTATATTCAGGAAAATTGTGTTTCAACGAATTGATACTCATCGGGCCAAAAAATATAAGAGCATCAAAATCCAAATCTTTCTTCTTTAACTCAACAGGTACTGAATTCAGAATTACGGCCTCGGCAAATTCAATGTTGTTCTTTTTTAGAAAATCTGGTATATCAGATTTATGAATATCGGCGCATGGCACCAAAAATTTTTCACCTTCATTTCTATGATGAAGTACAACCTTGAAAAAATTTGGAATTGACCCATCGCCATAAAACACCTTGCGTTTGCGATATAAAATATATTTCTGCAGATACAAAGCCACCGATTCAGTCATGCAATAATACTTTGTTTCGTCGGCCATGCGTATTCGCAAGCTCTCACATAAACTGAAAAAATGATCAATGATATTTCTACTCGTAAAAATCACTGATTCAAAATTCAACGGATTTATTTTATACCGCCGAAATTCACGGTTTTCGATTCCTACTAAATGAATGAAAGGTTTGAATTCAATTTCTATTTTGTACTTGCGGCACAATTCATTGTATGGATTTTTATCGTTCTCCGGTTTTGCCTGAGAAATTAAAATCGTTTTTATTGGTCGTGGGGGAATCGCTACAACAGGAGCTTCAATAACTTTTTCTGGCTCAACAGACTTAGAACCTTTTTTACTGAAAGTTTTTTTTACACGAGCAGCCGCCTTTGAAATTGAATTGGTGACCTTCTTTATTTGCTTCTTCGTTTTTGTCAACTTCATTCAAAGTTTTTTTCACAAATCAGTTACAATCCTTTCACCCATTCCTTCACCAGCTTGACAAATATCACTATGGGTGCTATTTCGAGGGTGCAAATATAGACGAGAAAGTGAAACTTATGCTTGGCGAAATAATCGCCTCCAATGCTGAATCCGCGTATGTAACGGAACAAAATAATCGCAATTACCACTGCGATGCTGACCATCAAAACTACTTTGCTCACCATTTCCGGAGCAAACACAATGAAGAAAAGCATGGGCAAAAGCACAATGCCTGTTACACGATTCAACTGCACTTCGTTGAACTGATAAAAATTAATTTCCTTTCGAAACGGAAATAAACTTCCTGCTATGCGCATCACGCCGAAACGGGTAATTAAAACCGCACCGGCAATTATCAGTGCAACACACAGCAACCACCAGTAAGGCGGAATGAAATGAAAATGCAGCGCCACTAAAAAAAGAAACACGCCGATTGTGATTGCAGAATTTAAACTCAGCAGAAAAGCGCCGAGCCGGATGATTCCAAAATTGTCGCGGAAAATCTGCTGATTAATTCCGAGTGGTTTAAAAATCTGAAACACTTCGCTGAATTCACGCGCATAACTCACGCGCATAAAAACCAGGAACACAGCAAGCCCTAACAACAAATAAAACATCCACGATTTCCAATCGTCATTTCGCTTGCGGACAATTATTTCTTCGTCTGCTTTTTGTTTTATGTTTTGAAAAACCGAAACCGGATTTTTTAATTTCCATTTATCTTTTGGCTTGATGGAATTATCTGTAGTGCTCGGAATAACAAAATTCAGAAAATGATTTTGTTGAATTGATTCGTGATGAATAACCGTAGCAGAGTTATTTGTTTGTTGATTTGCTGAATCAGTTTGGGCTAAAGAAATTTTATCGAACAAGAATATGCTCACTAAAAAGAAAAACAAAATTTTGGACTTGCTGAAATCAGAATTCATTGATGTAGCCGAAATGAATTTTTGCCGAACGCAATTGTAATGGATTTTCTTTTTCGTTTCCCACTGCATAACTGACTCCAAAGATGCCTGCCTTTGTTTGAAATGTCAAACCTGCTCCTACACCTTTTGGCCAATCAGTTTTAAAAGAAGTTGCCAATGGATTTTCGACATAAGCAATATCGGCAAACAAAAACAAGTACGATGTGCGCTGAATAAGGTAACGATACTCTGCCGTAAATACATTGTACCACGATGCATAAACCGATTGCTCATCGAACCCGCGCAACAATCTGTTGCCACCAATACGATACAATTCATTCTGAAAAATATCAGGAGCAATCAGCGTCTTGGTTTGAAAAGATAATTTCAAAACCTGCGTGCGTGAAATGGAAGTGTACTTATCTGCCTTCGCCAATAATTCGTAGCGCAATGATTTTTTAGGAAGCGAATCGTACAGCGAACTGAAATTAAAATCGGGTTCGTTCAAATCGGTAAGTTGTGTGATACTCGGATTGCGAATCACTTTTCTGTTACCGACTGCGGCGGATGCAAACAGGTACCAGCCCTTGCGCGGACTCAATCTGAAATCTAATTTTTCGTAAGCCGCTTCCAATCCATAATATGTAACCGACAAATCAATTTGCGATGGAAGTGTGTGCGATTGTTTTATTTCAAAAGTATCAACTGATAATAATGATGATGAAGTGTTGCGTACAAAACCCTTGATGTAATTTCTTCCGCTGAATAAATATTGCAAGCCGATTTCCTTTTTCACATCAATGTAAAAAGTATCATTCTTATTTATCTCGAATCCGAGATTGATGCCGAATGGTTGCTGTAACAGATAAGGATATTGCAACGCAGATTTGAATTCGGTGCTGCGTGGTTGCAGTTTATCTAAACTCAAAGTCAGTCGCTCGCCGCGTCCTAAAACATTCCACATATCGAGCGAACCCTGACCTGTTACAATTACTTTTCCTGAAACACGATTGTTGGGCAATACACCAATTACCAAATCAAACTTGCTTGCATTTCTGTTTTTCAGTTGAAGAATGATGCTCGCCTTATCATCGTTGAAAATAATTTTCGCAGCACTCTCCTGTTGCACAAATGGAATTTCATCTACTTGTTTATTTATTTCGCGAATCAGACTTTCGTTGTATAAATCTCCGGGCTTTATTCCGAGGTAACCATACAAGTACGCATTGGCAATTTTTACATCACCATCCACTTTAATGCTGTCAATCGTAATCAGTTTTCCTTTGTCAATCATCAGCGAAGCACTCAGCAGATTTTCCTTCCACACAATGCTGTCGAGCCAGACTTTAGCAAATGGAAATCCATTGTTCTCGCAGTAAGTCAGTAGTTTTTCTTCAATGGAGTTTATTTCCTTGTAGTAGAAATTTTTTTCGGTGAACGAATTTGTTTTCAGATTAATGCGGTTCATTAAATCTTCGCTCACATTTCCTTTCGAAAGAAAAGCCCACTCTACTTGCTTATTCAATTTTATAAAAGCAGTTAGATGAGTGGAATCAATTTTAATATTGTCAAGCGAAGAAAGCAGAAAACCTTTTTCATACAATTGATTAAAAACAGAATTCAATTCTTTTTTCGCACTAACAGAATCACTCAGCGAATTGCGATAGTTAATGAGCTTGTGAAGTGCCGCAGTATCTTTGTCGGAAGCAATTACTTTAAAATGAAATAACGGCTGCGCATGAAGAATAGAAATACAGAAAATAAAAATGGCAGTGAGCGCGGCTCTCAAGATTTAAAAGTTTTTTTTCAAAATTAATCGGACAACAAATCTATGGCAGGTATTTATGTTCACATTCCTTTTTGCAAGAAAGCTTGTCACTATTGCGATTTTCATTTCACCACCACACAATATTATCGCGCTGAAATCATTCAGCAGTTGGCAAATGAAATTGAGCTGCAAAAAAAATATTTACCCGAACGAATACTCAACACCATTTATTTCGGTGGCGGAACTCCTTCCATTCTGAATGAAGAAGAACTGAGTTTGATACTCAACAGCATTCATAAAAATTTTTCCATTGCTGAAAATGCTGAAATCACTTTGGAAGCAAACCCAGATGATTTATCAATGGAAAAATTATTGATGCTGAAAAAAATCGGCATCAACCGATTAAGCATCGGCATACAAAGTTTCCGAGACCCGGATTTGAAATGGATGAACCGGGCACACAATGCAGCGCAGGCAAAGCAAGCTGTGATGAATGCAGCAAGTGTTGGTTTCAACAATATTAGCATTGATTTGATTTATGGTTTGCCCACTTCCACTTTAGCCGACTGGAAAAAAAATCTGGAGATAGCTGTTACACTTCCGGTTCAGCATCTTTCGTGTTATTGTTTAACAGTGGAAGACAATACTGCGCTCCATCATTTTATTAAGAAGGGAAAAGTGTACGAGAAAAAAGATGAAATAAGTTCTGAAGAATTTTTGATGGCACATGAATTTCTCTTCGCAAATAATTTTGAGCATTATGAAATTTCAAATTATGGTTTAAAAAATTTTCACAGTAGGCATAACAGTAGTTACTGGGAAAACGAACCCTATCTCGGCATTGGACCTTCCGCACATTCATACAACGGAATTTCTCGGCAATGGAATGTGGCGAACAATATCCAGTACTTGAATTCGATGAAGGAAGGAAAATTATTATTTGAGAAAGAAGAACTTTCCATCGAAAAACAATTTAACGAATATCTGTTGACGCGATTAAGAACTTCGAAAGGAATTTCATTGGAATACATTGAAACTGCTTTCGGAAAAAACTATTCAGATGAATTGCGTCAAGAAATTTCTGGCTATGAATTTCCATCACACTTCGAAATTCAAAACAACAATCTTCATTTGACGATTGACGGAATGTTGAAACTCAATTCAATTGTGATTGAGTGGATGAAATAAGTTTGTGCCGATAAAAATTATTTATGGCAGACAGAAAACAATCCTTCCTCGAAAAATTTACTCCCGATTATAATTTCAATGGAGCAACTGTTACAATGGGCGCTCCCATTTTTGGTGGTGAAGTGCTGACTAACAACTTTGTAAAAATTCCACTCAAAACATTAAATCGTCACGGATTAATCAGCGGCGCAACCGGAACAGGAAAAACAAAAACATTGCAGCTCTTAGCTGAAGGATTATCTGCCAACAGTGTTCCTGTTTTAATGATGGATGTGAAAGGCGACCTGAGTGGAATTGCTGCATCAGGAACTTCAAACGAAAAAATTCAGGAGCGCGCAACCAAAATCGGTATCACTTATTCTGCTTCCGGTTGTCCAACTGAGTTGATGACCTTGAGTGAAGAAAACGGAGTGCGGCTTCGCGCCACAGTTTCTGAATTCGGTCCGGTATTGTTTTCAAAAATGCTTGGATTGAATGATACGCAAACCGGAATTGTGAGCATGATGTTCAAGTATGCCGATGATAAAAAATTACCGCTGCTTGATTTAAAAGATTTTAAAAAACTGTTACAGTATGTTTCTGACGAAGGAAAAAAAGAAGTGGAATCGTTGTACGGTGCAGTCTCTACTACTTCAACCGGAACGATACTTCGGAAAATAATTGAACTTGAACAACAAGGCGCTGATATTTTTTTCGGCGAAATGAGTTTTGATACAAATGATTTGTTGCGCATTGACGAAAACGGAAAAGGATTTATCAGCATTGTTCGCTTAACAAACATTCAGGATAAACCGAAACTCTTCAGCACATTCATGTTGTGTTTGTTGGCGGAGATTTATAATACTTTCCCCGAAGAAGGAGACTTGGAAGCGCCAAAACTCGTTGTGTTTATTGACGAAGCACATTTAATTTTTAAAGAAGCAAGCGGCGAATTGCTCGACCAGATTGAAAGCATCACCAAACTCATTCGTTCGAAAGGAGTTGGAATTATTTTCTGTACACAAAATCCAACTGATATTCCGCAGGCAGTTTTAAGTCAACTTGGATTGAAAGTGCAACATGCGTTGCGTGCATTCACCGCGCTCGACAGAAAATCAATTAAACAGATTTCAGAAAATTATCCGCTCACTGATTTTTATGCGGTGGATGAATTACTCACTTCACTTGGTATTGGTGAAGCTGCAATAACTGCGTTGAATGAAAAAGGAAATCCAACCATGTTGACTGCAACTTTGTTGTGCCCGCCATCATCTCGCATGGGAATTTTGAATGACGAAGAAATAAATCTCATCAACTCAAAATCAAAATTAGTAAGTAAGTACAGTCAGGTGATTGACCGGGAAAGTGCATATGAAATGCTGCTAAAAAAAATGCAGGATGTTGCAATTGGATCTGAGAAGGATGCGCCGCCAGCTCCAACAACACGAGCCGGACAAAAAGCAGAGAAGAGTACTTTCGAAACCATTATGAAAAGTCCGGTGACTCGTTCAGTCGGTGTTGCAATTGCAGGAGCCATCACCCGAAGTTTACTGGGTTCACTCGGATTAAAATCACGAAGCAGTTCTTCGAGAAAGAAGAGCAGTTGGTTTTAATTTCTTTTTGAATAAAAAAAACGGCTGTCTCTTTCGAAACAGCCGCTTTCTCTTTCGTGTCATTCAAAGATAACACTGATGACAATCATTTTATTTATTCAACAACTAATTTCTTAACTGCTTTTCCTGATTTGGTATTTACAGTCAGTAAATAAATTCCTTTCGATAAATCTTTTCCGGTAACGGTAAATGAAGCAACATCTTTAAGCGTTGCAGATGAAATTAATTTTCCTGCGAGATCATACAATTCATAAGATTGAATCGGAGATTGGCGTGAAAGAATTTCGAAATCAGCTGAAGAAGGATTCGGAGCAACATCAATGGTGATTGAAACATCAATTACATTTTCAATACCATCATACATACCAGGAAGTGCTAAAGCCTGAACCATTCTTGGTGCTAAGTACCCTTGAATAGAATCAATGTATGCCATTGCTTTTGCTTTCGACATGTTTGGATTTGATAAAAGTCCGCTACCATAAATGGTATCAACATATCCACTGCTATAACCATATGTTGCAGCTCCATAAGTATGCAAATCATTTATATTATACCATTCCCATGGGCCAGCCTGACCTGAAAATGGACTTGGCATATATACATTGGGGTTTGGCTCAATGAATGGGAACAATCCTTCCAATCCATCATTCACTAGATTTGCACGGGTAGTGAAAGGATCGTTATAAGGAATGTGAAAAACATTATTGTTGCCAAAACTTTCAGCACGACTGATTACATCATAACTTCCTGATACATCAACAACATTATCTCCGGTTGTAGGCACTACCACCATTCCATGCGTATATGGAGCAAACGGGTCATTCGTTACATGAAAACAGACCATAGGTAAATCACCATTTTCCAGCCATGTGTAATCACCCAAAGCACCGCCCATATTTACAGCCATATTTATATTGCTTGTATAAGTCGGATGATTCGGATAATTATATGAAGGGTTGCCACCTAAACCATCAAAGTCACCCATTATACTTTGATTCACATAAGGCAAACCTTGCTGATAGCCTAAAGCAGGGATATCGCTTCCGCTTAAAAATTTTATTAATCCGGCAACTTCCGCATTAAAATCATCAAGTGTTGCATAAGCTAAGGCTACATAACCACCCGAGCCTTGACCACAAATAACAATTTTATTAACATCAATTTTATAAACATTATTCATTGAGTCTTCAGTCATTTTTAAATATCGAAC
>JAHEZG010000258.1:0-3192 GCA_023251195.1 Chitinophagaceae bacterium
GAAAGCACATCAGCAGTGGCAAGTGTTTCACTCGGTTCAAATACTTCGTAAGAAATTGTTCCATCAGTATTGTGATGCGTGAGCATTCCGCAAGTGATTTCTAAAAAATGTTTTGCGCCGTTGGACGCAATTGAATACTCCACTAAAAATTGTTCCTTGCGCGGAAACTCTTCTTTCGGTTTCAGATGAAGTGTAACAGCTTCGTTTGTACTGAGCAATTCCTGATCGCGAAACATCAGGCGACTGAAAGCAATTAACTCGTCGCGCGTTTTTATTTTTTTCACAGCACTGCTGCAGCCATCATCCACCGGCTTGGTGATGATTGGTAATTTGTGTTTGGCAAGAATGGCATCAGCAAATTTTTCTTCGCTTGCCTTCCAGTCTTTTTTATAAACCAACGATTGTTGCGCTTCATGAAAACCATGCTGTAACAGTAATTGGTTCGTGTTAAATTTATTGATGGTGATTTGCGAAGAAGAAACACCGCTGCCGTTATAAGGCAATCCGACTTTTTCTAACTGCTGCTGCACACTGCCATCTTCACCCGGGCGACCATGCAGGGCAATGAAAACTCCTTCCACTTCATTGGGCAATTCGGAATACGAAAGTTGTTTCGGAACAAATAAATAATTGCTTGAAGAAAATTTTTGCGTAATGCTTTTACACTGCGCTTTTATTTTTTCAATCACCGGATGAAACGAAAAGTGTTTAATCTTTTCGCGAATGTCATCGGCATTATCTTTCAGTAAAAGATTAATCGGAATCTGAAACAGTTCGTGTTGCTCATTATTTCCGGTGAGAAAAACAGGGATGGGTTGGTACTTATCAGAGCTCGCAAGTTTCTCGAAAATATTTCGTCCGCTCTCCACGCTGATGTGCCGTTCGGTGGAGTAGCCGCCAAGAATAACTGCAATGCGAATTTTGTTTTCAGCATGTTGTTGCAGTTTATCAATGCCGTTGTTGAGTCGCTGTAACAGTGGTTCATAAATCGCGGGTCGCACATTGGTTCGCATCCGTTCGCGCACACTCGTGTGTATGATGAACGAAAGAAACTGCGAAGGATTTAGACCAATCTCTGCTGCCTGATGAAAGAAGAACGAAGACGGCAACATGCCACTCGTTGTGTTCGGGTCGTTGAGAATAATTTTTCCGTCAGAGCGAATAAACCCATCAATGCGCGCATAAACATGAAACCCGAAGAATGAAAATAATTTCTCGCACTCCTTTCGAATGGCTTCAATCTGTTCGTCAGGAATTTGTATCGGGGTTATTTTTCGCGAAAGTCCGGCGAGGTATTTTGAGCGGTAATCGAAAACTTCTTTTCCTTTTACAATTTCAGTGGGCGGAAGTGCAACAGGATTATTTTTTTCGTCAACAATTACGATGCACGAAAATTCTTTTCCTTCAATAAATTCTTCAATGAGAATTTCAATTTCGGCATCATCAGCTTCAAGAATTAATTCCGAAATATTTTCTGCAACAGATTTTTCAAACAACTGATACAATTCTTCAGGATGAAAATATTTTTTGCCATTTATTCTCAAAGGCAATCCAACATTCTCCCTTATGTCGCAGAGGTTATTTAAGAAAGTGATTTTTTCTTCTTCGTTTTTTATTTTCCAATCAGCAGCATTCCATTCGAAAAAGAAAAATGCTTTGTCAATTGCTTTAGTAATTGCTGTAACATCTTTTTCGTGAATGATGGAAACACCAATCGAAGAACCCTGATTGGCAGGTCGAATAACCAACGGCAATCCGACTGCTGTAACACTTTTTTCAATGAGGGAATTTTTATCGGCATGAAGCCACTCCTCGCGTGTAACAGTTTTGAAACGGGTGGGAGTGAATCCACCTTCATTCATCATCCGTTTCTGAAATGCTTTGTTGATACCGATTGCCGAGGGAAGAATGCCGGAACCGGAATAGGGAATCTGATAAAAATCAAGAATGCCTTGTATGCTTCCATCCTCACCATACGAACCGTGCAGTGCCAGAAAAGCAAAATCAATAATGGAACTGAGTTCGTTTGGAAGAATTTTTTTTCCGACTGTCGCAATTATCTCATCTTGTTTTTCACGCGACAATTTTCCTAATGATTCGATATAAACCTGGAAGGGATGCGCAGTTGTTGGAATGAAATTGACTGAAGGATAAAAATCGCGGATGCTGCCTTTATAAATGTATTGCCAGTCGAGCAGAATAAGGTTGTGAAAGCTGTCAATGAAAATAGGAACGGGTTCGAAAATGGTTTTATTGAGATTGTCATAAACAGTTCTGCCGCCGGCAAAAGATATTTCGCGCTCGCGCGAGCTGCCGCCAAAAAAAATTCCGATTCTGATTTTATTCATCGCAGTAAAAATATCTGAACGAACAATACAACACGAAAAGTGTATTCAAGTTCCGGTGTGGATATTCCTGACAGGATTTTAGATATTTGAATTAAGATTTTAGATTGATTGATGCTATTTATTTTCTTTCCGAAATTTTTGTCTCAGTAGAGTTTATATAATGTTAAGACAAATCACCAACCTAAAGCCGAATAAAAATCCTTTTGTGAAATAACTTTTACAGAAGGGTGTTTTAACTTTTTCAGAAATTTTAAATGCTTGTCGTTCGAAACAATTGTTGCTTTTGAAAGCATCGCACAATCAACTAAGTAATTATCCTTGTAATCAGCTACTAATGCAAATCGCTTTTCGGGTTCAATAAAAATTGAAAGCTGCTCAATAAGATTTGAGTAGAAAGAAATTTTCTCGGGAAGCAATTTTTTTATTTCAGGATAATGAGCCACATGCAAAAATTCTTTTTGCAATTCTGTGGAAGCATACAAAGTGAATTGTTTTTCAATGAGCGCATCAATCAGTCTCTCGCTGTAGTTGTTATGGAAAATAGATATCCAGATATGAATATCTAAAACGAAGGAATCATTTTCCATAACTGCTTCGGATACCCTCTACTCTTTTATTTATTTCCAAATCAGAAATTTTTTTACCTGACAATTTAGTTTTTGCTCGACTTAATTTTTTTCTTGCTTTCTCTAATTTCAATACATACAACATGCGCTTCTGTTCAGCAGAAGAAACCGATTCAACCAATTCAACTATCTGTTGAAGTACTTCGTTGTTTGAAAATGTAAGTGACATGGATTAATAATTTTTGCTCCTCAAAAGTAAGCAACACAAAACAATTTTT
>JAHEZG010000258.1:3202-5573 GCA_023251195.1 Chitinophagaceae bacterium
AAGTTGCATGAGCGGGAATATGATGGACACAACCTGCAATGCTGTAATGAATGATACTTTGATTCATTGTTATACCAGTAATATTTCAGACTTGACAGGAGTTCAATACTTTGACCACTTGCGACGCTTGCAGTGTGTCGATAATAATTTAACTTTTTTCCCTCCACTACCATCTACTCTGAAGCTTCTATGGTGTAGCGAAAACCAATTTACCTCATTAGGAACACTACCTCCTAATCTGAATTATTTATGGTGTGATCAAAATCCACTTCTTGCTTTACCTATTTTGCCAAATTCTCTTCGGGGATTAATTGTGAGAATTACTCCACTGGCCTCACTTCCAAACCTGCCTGATTCTCTAATACAATTGGTTTGTTCTAGTAATTTTTTAACCTCATTACCAGCACTCCCTCAATCTTTAGATTATTTGGATTGCGTTTCAAATCAAATTTCATCATTACCGACATTACCACCTTTGTTAACTTATTTGGATTGTCATTCAAACCAAATAACCTACCTGCCACCATTGCCTCCCTTATTGAATAACTTACAGTGTTCATCAAATCAAATTTCAATTCTTCCTGCGCTTCCAAACTCATTAGTTTATTTGGGATGTAGTTATAATCAGTTAAGCTCAATCATTTCTTTACCCGATAGCATTAATGGATTCTTTGTATCAAATAACGCTGGATTGAATTGCATTCCTCCTCTTCATAAATTTACCGGACTATACTACTATTTTGACATATCAAATACAGGGATTACTTGTTTCCCAAATCAAATTCAACATACAGGAAGCATACCTGCAATTGATACAATTCCTATTTGTGGTCTTTTTAATAATCCAAATAATTGTGATTTGGGCTGGAATATAAAGGGGGATATTTTTTTAGATGGTGACAGCAGTTGCTTAACGACTCTTGATGGAACTGGAATCCCAATGATCAAAATGAATCTATTTGATTCAACAAGTAATCTTATTCAGCAGGTAATTGCGAATTGGAATGGAGTTTACTCATTTGATACTGACTTGGGAGATTATTCAGTTTCAGTGGATACTGTTAATCTTCCCTTCAATGTTTTGTGTCCGTCATCAAATAGCATAAGCAGTAATTTGACCAACATTGATTCATTAGATTACATTGTTGATTTCAGACTTACTTGTAAGAATGGTTTTGACATTGGTGCTTGGGATATTTATAGAACAAATTGGTTTTTCCCTTTTGATACAACAACCATACATATTATAGCAGGAGATTTTACCCAAGTTATATCCAATGGATTATGCAATGCCGGACTTGTTAGCGGTGAAATGAAGGTGATAATTAATGGTCCGGTAAACTATATCACACCTTTTTCCGGTGCACTAACTCCAATAGTAAATGGAGATACTCTTACTTACAGTATTTCAGATTTCTCATTGGTAAATTCATCTACTGATTTTGCTTTCAATGTCCTGACAGATTCCATAGCTCAATTTGGAGATACTGTTTGCTTTGACATTTCAATAACCCCAACGGGTGGAGATTACAATATTTCAAACAACACGCTTACTCATTGTTTTGAAGTTTTCAATTCATTCGATCCAAATGAAAAGGAAGTAAGTCCGGTTGGCAGTTTAACATATCCATTTAATGATTGGCTCACATACACCATCCATTTTCAAAACACAGGCACCGCGCCTGCACAACACATTCAGATACTTGATACATTGGATTCAGATTTAGATGCAAGCACATTTCAGTTGCTTTCTTATTCGCATGCACCAATGGTGCAGTTGTTTGGCAGTGATGTGAAATTCAATTTCGTTAATATCAATTTACCTGACAGCACAACTGATTTTGATGGAAGCAAGGGTTATGTGAGTTACAGAATAAAACCAATGACAAATCTTCCATTGGGAACTACAATTGAAAATACAGCAAGTATTTATTTTGATTTCAATACTCCCGTTGTTACAAATACTGTGAGCAATGTTATTTGCAATCCCATTGCACCAACTAATATTTCAGAAACTATTTGCGCAGGTGATGCATACAATTTCAACGGAACAAATATTTCAACCACTGGAAATTATTCTGCAACTCTAAATGCAATCAATGGTTGTGATTCAGTTGTGAATCTGAATTTAAATGTCATGACAGTAAACACTGCTGTTACACAAAGCGGAAGTACATTAAGTTCTAATGCCGCATGGGCAAGTTATCAATGGTTGAATTGTGATAATGGTTTTGCTCCGATGATTGGTGCTACGGAAGCAATTTTTGTTGCAACTGCAAATGGGCAATATGCAGTTGCTGTTACACAAGTTGGTTGCACCGATACTTCTGCTTGCTTTTCAGTTACAGGAATTGGTATTGATGAATTAACA
>JAHEZG010000019.1:0-4813 GCA_023251195.1 Chitinophagaceae bacterium
ACTGTTACAGCTCGCCGATTCAGTGATGGTTCCGGTTACTACGATGCATTCAATTCTGCTATTCAATTAGATTCAACAAATAAGTTTCAACTCTATCACAAATCGAAATTAGTTGTGGGAGTGGAGAGTGTTCCGTATCCTGCAATCTTTCATTACCTCGAACCAATACTGGTGAAGTTCGGTGGCATTTCTGTTTCGCTCGGCTCACAAAAAAATCGCGCCGTATTTTTTTCTAAAGATTCAACAGGTGTTGCGCCTGTAATTTGTTACGAAAGTATTTTCGGGGAATACTGCAATGAGTATGTGCAGCGCGGAGCAAATTTTATTTTCATTGTCACCAACGATGGCTGGTGGGGAAACAGTGCCGGACACATTCAGCACGAACATTATGCATCGTTGCGCGCAATTGAAACACGCAGATGCATTGCACGCTCAGCAAACACCGGCACAAGTTGTTTTATTAATTCCCGCGGAGATATTTCTGATGAAACAGAATACTGGAAACCTGCTGTGATAAAAAAATGGATGCCTGTTTTAACTGAAGAAACTTTTTATGTGAAACACGGTGATTACATCGCTCGAATTGCATTGATATTTTCTTCTTTAATTTATATCTATACTTTTTTCTATAAGAAGAAAGTAGATGTTGAATAGAAATTATTCTATATAATATTCAATCAATTTATAATTAGTGTTGTCGTTAAAGTTTTTGCATTGAATTAATCCAACTCCCTCAGCATAATAATATTGGGTATGTAATCCATATAAAATTTTATCATTTACAACATCAACCACAATTACCTTATTAAAACTGAAAGTATTAAAACTATAAGAATCAAATATGGAAATCAATCTTGAAGTATCCGTGAACTCATTCCCCTGCGGGTCTTTTCCATAGCTATTCAGAATATCATCAAAATAAATTTGACCGATTTCAAAAGGGAAAAACAAATGAAAAGAAGGATGTAATTCAAAATATGGTGCGTGATCATACCACCTATCTTCTCCAAGCGAATATTCATAATTTCTATTTGAATTTCTTGATTTAATATGATACTCTATGCTTTCGGATGAATATTCGGGTTTGCGAGAGTAAACTAATGTATGTGTATAATGAGAAATACATTCTAAGGTATCGTAAGCATTAGAAATACTATCTTGATAAATCCAATAACTTCCAGTATCAAATTGAAAAGATGAACGAAGCTCGTTTGGAATGTTGTAAATTGGAATCTTCTTTGTTTTTATTGTACAGGAAGAAATCAGCAATCCGCCAAAAAAAATAAAATGAAAAATTAAAGTTTGATATTTTTTTATTTTCATAAATATTATTCTATCAAAAATTTAAACCCGGCTTGGAAAGGTGGAATCATTGAAAAATAATTTGTCTTACTTGTTCCAATATGCATTGAAATAAAATATCGCAATGTTCTTGATTTTTTAAAACTGAATTGAATCGAAGGTTCAATAAGAAATGATGAAGGATAATAAGTTCTATAATATTCCAAATAATTCCCATTTACTTTTCGACTTGTTGAATCAACAAAAAGATATGAAAGACGAAGAGCAAAATAAACATTTGAATTTCCCCCTTTTCTATAAACCGATCCTTGCAATGAAGGAATACTATATCTTGTAATTGAATCATAATACCAATTCTGGTTTGTCATTCCTCCACCCAAAAATGGATAATCTGTATAGACAGCTATATTTCTCTCATAAGAAAAACCTGGAACGATTTCGTAACCCAAACCTTTATTAGTATGAGAATAATAACCGAGATTCAAATTAGCGGCGACACCTCGTGATCTGTGAAAAGCATTTTCACCAAATGGATCTATTGGTTTACAATCACCTTGCACTCCCACAGAAGTAAAAATATGGTCAGAAAAACTATGTGCTATTCCCAAATGCAAATTGAGCATATTAAAATATGGTTCCACAACTCCTTTAGTTTGACCAGAAGAATCAAAACCATAAACATCAACTCTCAATGGATAGAAATAATGAAAAGAACACGAACTGAAGTTCACTATTACAATCAACGCGAGAAAAATATTTCGGAATTGTTTTGTCATTCTTAACAACTGACTTTAAAGATAGATTGAAATATTTAGTTTTGGTTGCAATGAATCTTCAAGAATTAACAGAACATACAATAAAAATTTCAAAACAAGCCGGAACATTTATCCGCGAACAATATTTTTTATTCAATGAAAAAAATGTGGAAGTAAAAAGTTTAAATAGTCTCGTTTCATTCGTGGATATCACAGCGGAGAAAATGATAGTGGAAGAATTGAAAACTGTTTTTTCGGAGGGAAAATTTCTGACTGAAGAAAATACGGTTGAGCAATCAACCCTTCAACAAACTCAGAGTGACAGCGGCTGGCTTTGGATTATTGACCCATTAGATGGCACAACAAATTTCATTCATGGCATTCCAACTTTTGCAGTGAGCATTGGGTTGATGCACAATGGGAAAATGAAACTCGGAGTGGTTTATGAAATTATGCGCGATGAATGTTTCTCTGCTTACGATGGAAGTCAATCACAGTTGAATGGAAAACCGATTTGTGTTTCAGAAAGAAAAACATTGGCTGATAGTTTAATTGCAACCGGTTTCCCTTATGAAAAATTTGATTTCGTTCCGCAATATTTAAAAACGCTTTCGCATCTCATGCAGCATACGCGAGGCATTCGCCGCATTGGTTCTGCGGCTGTTGATTTGGCTTATACTGCTTGCGGTCGCTTCGATGGTTTCTTCGAATACAATCTGAATCCGTGGGATGTGGCAGCAGGTGCTTTCATTGTGCAACAAGCCGGAGGAACTGTAACAGATTTTTCAAACGGAGATAATTATATATTCGGAAAAGAAATTTTAGCGACCAATGGAATTATAAATAAAGTAATGAGAAAAGCAATTCAGCTATGAAAAGATTTTTACTGCTGGTTCTTATTTTTATTATTTCTGTTGCTGTACGGTATCCGGTCATCAACAATCATTTGTCCATGCATCACGGGTGGGTAACAGCACACACGCTACTGACTTTACAAACATGGAATGAAGATGGAATTTTTAATTTTCATGCAGCGCCGGTTTACACTCCGCAAAATGAAGGCGACAAATTTGTTCCCGCACTTGCAGGAATAACTGATGCAAAAGGTGATTCGTACTATGTATCGTATCCGCCACTTGGATTTTATGCTCCGTATTTTTTTATGAAATTATTTTTTCTGCAACCAACTATTTTATCGCTCATCATTTTTAATCTGCTGTTGCATTTTCTGTCTGCATTTTTCATTTATAAAATTGTTAGGCGATTAATAAAAAATAATTATTCATCGGAGTTTGCGCCAATCATTGCATTCATCATTTATTTATTTACTCCGGCAACACTGTGGTTTCAGTGCAATGTTTATTTCGTTGACATGCTCGAACAGTTTTTATGGATTGCAACTTTTTATGTCACGCTTAAATTGATTGATGAAGAAAACAAACTAACTATTTTTCTATTTACTGTTCTGTTGTTTGCCTGTTGTTACACTGAATGGATGGGATTGTTTTATGCATTCATGGCCTTCATTTATTTTGGAATCAAATCAATTCGGAAAAAACAAATTCCGGTTATCAGTTTGATTTGTTTGGGTGTTGTATTGCTGAGCATCGGATTATTTGTATGGCAGTATTCTCAGATTTCAGGATTGAATTCTTTGATTGAAAGCTTGACTAATAAGTACAAAACGCGCAGTGGTTTTTATGGCGAAAACACCAGTGAGTTTGGTTTAAGCATTGGTAATCCGGATTCCTTCTCGCGATTGTGGGAACATTATTTCACCAACTATTTCAATCTCATTTTACTTCTGCCAATAATTATTCTTGCTTACTTTTTTATTCGAAAGAAAAATCTTTTACAAAACAGCTATTGGTTAATTGCAATTGTGTTTTTAGTTGTACCTGTATTAATGCATCACATTATTTTTTTCAACTTCACATCACTGCACGATTTTTCTGTTTTGAAATCAGCAGTTCCTTTATCTGTGATTTCAGGATTATTGATTGCTTCATTCGAAAATAATTTCCGAAAAAAAATATTTATCAGCATTTCTTGTATCGCACTGATGCTATATTCAATTATTGGAGTGAAAGAATTTTATTCAGTGTATCACTATTATGGGTTGACTGATTCGTGTGAGAAGCTAGCAAGCAGTATAATTCACAATACAAAATCTGATGAAGCAATATTTATTAAAGGAGAATATCCATTGGTTTCTCCAATGACTTATTATCAAGCACATCGTTTGGTTACAAATGCAAGTGATTTAATTGAAGCCAAAAACCGTTGCAATCAATTCCATCATTCAAAAGGAGTTTTCATGGAGTGTGATGCAAATGGAAATTGTCTGAGCATTCAACATTTTACTTTACAATAATTCATCTGCTAATTTGCATTTATGATTATCGTTGATACACACACACACATTTATCTCGAAGATTTTAATTCTGATATTGACGAAACAATTCAACGAGCTCAAAAAACAGGAGTTAAATATTTTATGCTTCCGAATATCGACAGCACTTCAATTGCGCAGGTAAAAACATTGCATCATAAATTTCCTGAAGCTTGTTTACCAATGATGGGATTGCATCCGTGTTCTGTTAAAGAAAATTTTCAAGATGAATTGAAAATTGCCGAAGAAGAATTATTTAACAACCCAGAAATAAAATATTACGGAGTTGGTGAATGTGGTTTGGATTATTACTGGGATAAAACCTTTATCCCGCAACAAAAAGAAGCGCTTCACATTCAAAGTA
>JAHEZG010000019.1:4823-22894 GCA_023251195.1 Chitinophagaceae bacterium
GCGAAAGATTTGAATCTTCCAATCATTCTTCACACTCGGGATTCAATGGATGATGGAATTGAATTAATTACAGAAGTACAGAATGGAAAACTCAAAGGAATTTTTCATTGCTTCGGCGGAACTTTTACACAAGCGCAACAAATAATTGATTTAGGATTTCTATTGGGAATAGGTGGAGTGCTCACTTATAAAAAGGCAGTATTAGATGAAGTGCTGAAGAATATTGATTTGAAATATTTAGTATTAGAAACTGATGCGCCCTATTTAACTCCTGTTCCGTTCAGAGGAAAAAGAAATGAACCTTCTTATCTCGAATATATTTTAACAAGATTGGCAGATGTAAAAAATTGTTCGAAAGAAGAAGTGGCGAGAATCACCACTGAAAATGCGATAAATCTTTTCGGATTGAAAAACTGAAAATATTTTACAGAAAACTCTATTCGAAGCTTAAAGCTTTCTGCAATCCATCACTCAGTTTCGGCAGTTTTCCACGCTGGCTTAAGAAAGAAGTTAAGTCTGCAATTTCTTTAAAGACATAATGTGTATCGGCAGCAGCTTTTAAATATTCTGCACCTGTACTTCCACCGGTTCCGATTCTTCTGCCGATCATCCGTTGCACCATGTTCATATGACGATAACGCCACTGCGCAAGCAGTTCATCAATATCAAGCAATGAATTCAATAACTGATATGGCTGCAACAATAATGGATAATCTCGATACAACATGATGAACAATGCACTTCGGTTTGCAATGGCACTGAAATTTCTTTCTGCCGGATAGGTTGCATCATTCAAAAAAAGTTTTTCAAAATTTTCTAAGTTTTGTTTTTCTCCGGGTTGCAATGAAGAAGAATAGGTTGCATAATAATTTTTCCAGAATGGATGTTGCGCATTATTGCTCAATGATTTTTCGTTCCAGTATTTTTCTCCATTGAAAAACGGCATGCGCTCGAGCCAACGATTAATTAATTCCAGTAATGATTTTTCACTCTCAGCATCTTTCACTCTTTTCACATCTTCGGGTTTCAACTGACTCACATAATATTCCTGACCGAATCGCTGCTTGAATTTTAAACCAAGTGCAGCTTCCAGAATTTTAAACTGAATACTTTGAAAACCACTTGCCGGTCTGAGCAAATCACGGAAGTCGAGAAAGTCAAGTGGAGTCATAGTTTCCAAAATATCAAGTTGATGAATCAACACCTGCAAAATGGTCCCGACTCTTTTCAAGCGATGTGCCGCCTGGTATAAATCAGGAGAACTGTCTTTTATATCTGATTGATTAAAAATTCCACGCACCAGATTAACTTCAAATAAAATCTGCTTGAACCACAATTCATACGCCTGATGAATGACAATGAAAAGCATTTCGTCATTGGCTGTTACTCCTTCTTTTTCGCTTTCAGGTAATTGAGCTCCAAGAATTTTATCTAACTGTAAGTATTCGCTGTAGTAAACCGGTTTTCTTTCCATAAAAAATATTCAGACTGTGAAAGAAAGAAAAATGCAGCGGATAAAAAATGATGACTGCTAACAACCAGTAATTACATTCACAAAAACACAATTTATATCCGTTTATAAAAAACTGCGTCAACCTAATCATTATCATTTGTCCTTTACAATTCAAACTCTTTTTTTACATCAAATAAACTTTCTAAAATAAATACAAAATGAATCTAACACACCTTCATCTTTTGCTCAATCATGTTTCAATCATGGCTGCATTATTTTCTATTGCCATCTACTTGTATGGAATGCTCAAAAAAAATTCTTCCCTTACCAACCTTGCTTTGATGGGTTTTGTATTTGCTGCCCTTGCTGCCATTCCGGTTTATTTAACCGGAGAAGATGCCGAAGAATCAGTTGAACATTTAGCAGGAGTGGTGAAAGCGAACATTCATGAACATGAAGAAGCTGCTGAAGTATCAATCTGGTTGATTGGAATTTCAGGTGCAATAGCACTGGCTGCATTGATTTTTAAAAATGTAAAATTCTTTTCCACTTCGGCTTTTGCTTTAATCATGACACTGTTGAGTATTGTTTCAGGTCTTTCTATTTCATATACCGGATACCTTGGTGGATATATCAGACATAGTGAAATTTCTACAAATATTATTCAACAAAATTCGCAAGGTGAACAGGGTGGAGAAAAAGATAGTGATTGAAAAAATCTGAATTCTGATTAACAAATAATCAATTTAGATAAACAAATCAACTTACAAATTAAATACGCGGAGAGAAAGGGATTCGAACCCTTGATACCCTTTTGAGGTATACACACTTTCCAGGCGTGCTCCTTCGGCCACTCGGACATCTCTCCAGATTTTTTTAAAGGGTGGCAAAAGTCAACAATAAAAATCAGCTAACAAACTTCTTAGGAATAAACATGAAGTATATTGTTTATCTGTTGAACATTGTACTTGGTCAATGGCGAAGTAGCAAGCGCAAAAGTTGGATTTCCATTTGTGTCGTAATGACTTTGACAACAGGGACAAATAAATTCATTAGTCGTTTGAAATTCTACCAGGCAAGCATCGTAGGTACAGTAAGCTGAGAAAGCGATGTAATTATTATTTACATCCTTCGCCACAATTACCGATGAATTAAAAACCCGATATCCTCCGATTGTTGTTAAATCAAAATTTGCAGGGTCATTCAGGTCAATAGAAAAATCTATTTGCGGCACTTTATCTTTATTACATGATGCTAAATTTGAAAAGGCAATTAATGCTGCAGTACTTATTCCAAGTGTATTAAAAAACTGTTTTCTGTTCATGATTTTATTTTCATCAGCGAATTTAGAATAAAGATTCAATCAAGAATTTTTGAAATAAAAAAAGTCAATTAAAATTTATGAACTACTGTTGAAAGAAGCGCCTACACTTAAGCCATGGATTTTGCCGGTATTATAAAGCAAGATTCGGTTTCAGCCTGTTTGCTTTTTTTCAATCCATGTTTTAAAAATTTTTCCGATGCATTCAACATTTCAATACAATTTGAAATTGTACCGGCTAATACCAGTAGTATATTTTTCTGATTTCAGTAATTTCCACTGCCGTTTCTAATCAGTGTATTCTTTTGTATTTGATTGGTGCCGCAATTTTTTAAGGTTAAATTATTCTGTTCGTCTGATTGAAATTATCGGTTAGTTTTATAAAAATGAAAAATTAAGTATCGTTGATACATGGTTATAATTTTTCAATGATATATGCTATGTCAATAACTCAGCTGTTTCCTGTTTTAAAAATTTTGTGTCATCGCAACAGTTTAAATGGTTGCGCTTGGGTTTTTGTCACTTTAAGCATTTTTAATTTCTGAACTGATTATCCATTTTCTAAAATAAAAATTTCATTAATAAATTTTCAATCGCATCAAACTTTATTTTTTTACCTTCATCAACTCTTAATGAGTGATTGAAACAAAGTGCTGATTAAAATTCAAGCACCTTAAAAACCTGATGAGCTATGGCTGATGAGAAAAAAATAAAGGGCGCACAGGCAGTGGCGCAAATGAGTATGCAGCCGCAGGAACTGATGGTGGAAGTGCGCCGCAAAGGCGGAAATTTAAGTATTGGGGTTCCGAAAGAAACTTTGTTTCAGGAGAACCGTGTTCCACTCACACCCGAATCGGTTGCTGTTTTGGTGAACAACGGTCACCAGGTAATTATTCAATCAAAGGCTGGCGACAACGCACACATTTACGACACCGATTATTCGGAAGCAGGTGCTGAGATTGCAATAACCAACGAAGAAGTTTACAAGAAAGCGCACATCATTTTAAAATCGGGTCCGCCATCGGCTGAGGAAATAAATATGATGAGCATGAATCAAACAATTATTTCTCCTATTCATTTGCCAACTTTAAGTCAGGATATTATTCATCAGTTGATGAATAAAAAAGTTACAGCCATCGCATTTGAATACATCAAGGATGCTTCGCACATGTTTCCGATTGTTCGTTCCATGAGTGAGATTGCAGGAAATACTTCGGTGTTGATTGCTGCTGAATATTTAGGAAACAGAAAAGATGGAAAAGGAGTTTTGCTCGGAGGCATTACGGGGGTTCCACCTGCATCAGTGGTAATATTGGGTGCGGGAACAGTTGGTGAATATGCTGCGCGTACAGCTCTTGGGTTAGGTGCTGAAGTAAAAATTTTCGACAACAGCATTTACAAACTCAAGCAACTACAAAATAATATTGGGCATCGTGTTTATACTTCTATTTTTCACGAACACACTTTAGCGAATGCATTACGACACGCCGATGTAGCCATTGGTGCCATTCACAGCAAGTCGGGCTCTACACCTATGTTGGTGACAGAGAACATGGTGGAAGGCATGAAGGCGGGCTCTGTGATTGTTGATGTGAGTATTGACCAGGGAGGTTGTTTTGAAACTTCGGAAGTTACGAGTCATGATAAACCGTTTTTTAAAAAGTACGATGTCATTCATTATTGCGTGCCAAACATTGCGAGTCGTGTGCCGCGCACTGCATCCATCGCCATCAGCAATGTGTTAACCCCGGCATTATTGGAAGCTGCAAATTTCGGTGGCTTCGAAAAACTGCTTTACATGAATGAGAATACCCGACACGGAGTTTATATTTATAAAGGTGCACTCACCAATTATCATTTAAGTCAGCACTTCAAAATAAAATATACAGATTTGAATTTGTTGTTTACGGCGAGTTTTTGATTAGAAACTCAATTTCAATTTACCAAATCCGGATTTCCCATTTTTCCGGATTGATAATCGCTGTAACACTTTTTAATTTCTTCCTCACTGTTCATTACAAATGGGCCATATGCATAAACAGGTTCGTTAAGAGGTTGCCCACCGAGTAATAACAGTTCTGCTCCATCTTTGCTGTATAGATTTATTATACTATCACCACGCTCATAAAGCACAACCTGATTTTGTTTCACTGCGGTTCTTCCTTCGGTTTCAAGATTTCCATCAATCAAGTAAACAAAAGCATTGTGTGTTGCATTCACCGGAATTTCCAATTTGCAATCAGGTTTCATTTTAATATGAAAATAAAAAGTTGGAGAAATAACTTCAACTGAAGATTTTGCGTTGAACAATTCTCCTAAAACAATTTTAGCAGAATATTTTTCTGTTTCAATGTTGCCGATTTTATTTCCGCGATGAACTACTGTACTCGGATCAGTGAATTTAAATTTCGCCGGCATGTTCAACCAAATCTGAAAACCATGATATAATCCCCCGGCATCAAATAATTTTTGACCGGTTTCTTCCATATGTATGGCACCTCTTCCGGAACTGAACATCATAAAATCTCCTTTGCCAATCTGTAAATCGTAATTCAAACTGTCTTTATGATGACCGGCACCATCCAGAAAATAAGTGGTTGGAATAATTCCGGCATGCGGATGAGCATCAACACGCAACGGTTTATCATTCGGATTCACTTTAACCGGGCCAAACTCGTCGAAGAAAACATACGGCGAAACATAATCGTTGTGGTCGCCGGCAAAAGCTCTGAGTACAGGCAATGTGCCAACCATTGTTTTATTGGCATTCAAAATCCGGTAAACTTTTCGGCCGGTGTTGGTTTCAAACATCCCGGATTCCCCCCTTAAAAAAAGCGGAACTGCGGCGGTGACTCCAATTATTGCTGACCCTTTTATAAATTCTCTGCGCTTCATTTTTAAAATAAATTTTTCGCCTGAAATTTAGCTAAATCAAATTGTTTACTTTTTAGTCAAAATAAATTAACGAATAAATAACTTAAAATAAAAACGACCCAACTGAAATAAGTTGAGTCGTTGGTTGATAAATTAAATTCGAATTTAACTCACACTCTCCTCTCTCTTCAAGCTGTACTTTTCAATCTTGTTATAAAGATGACTGCGTTGTATGTCAATTTCATCAGCAGTTTTTGAAACATTCCATACATTCTTTTTCAGTTTAAAATCTATGAATTGTTTTTCCATGTAATCTTTAAAATCCTGGAAGCGCTCGTACTTGTTAAAGATGGCTTCGAACGGGTCGCGCACATGATGAGCAACAGCATAAGTTAATACTTCTTCCTCTGTAATTTTTGCTTCACTTAAAATCACCAATCGCTCCAGCACATTGTGCAGTTCGCGAATATTTCCGCTCCAGTGCATATTCTGCATTTCGAGTATTGCCTTTGGAGTAATTACTTTTTTTGGTATTCCATACTCTTCACATATTTCTTCCACAAACTGATTAGCGAGAATCGGAATATCATCCTTGCGCTCGTTCAAAGTAGGAACATGAATTAAAATAACTCCTAAGCGGTGATATAAATCTTCACGAAAAGTTCCCTTTTCTATTTCAGCATGAAGGTCTTTGTTCGTGGCTGCAATCACGCGCACATCAATGCTGATTTCTTTTTCGCCACCCACTCTGGTTATTTTATTTTCCTGCAACACACGCAACACTTTTGCCTGTGCCGATAAACTCATATCTCCGATTTCATCCATGAACAAAGTACCGCCACTTGCCTGTTCAAATTTTCCGATCCGCTGTTTTATAGCTGATGTAAATGCACCTTTCTCGTGACCAAATAATTCACTCTCAATTAGCTCCGATGGAATGGCTGCACAATTAACTTCAACAATTGGTCCTTCATTGCGATTAGATTTTTCGTGAATCCATCTTGCCACTAATTCTTTTCCGGTTCCGTTTTCTCCTGTAATTAAAACGCGCGCATCGGTTGGCGCTACCTTTTCAATTTTATCGTTTATCTTTTTTATAGAAGGAGATTTACCGAGTATCACTCTGGTTTTAGAAACTTTCCGTTTTAAAACTTTTGCTTCGGTAATCAGATTTGTTTTATCGAGGGCATTGCGAACAGTAATGAGCAGTCGATTTAAATCCATTGGCTTGGCCACATAATCATAAGCACCTTTCTTTACTGCTTCAACTGCTGTTTCCAATGTGCCATGGCCGCTCACCATAATCACCGGAAGGTCAGGATACAGAATTCGGATTTTTTCGAGTGCTTCCATACCATCCATCTTTGGCATTTTTATATCGAGCAGCACTACATCATATCCATTTGCTTTCAACAGGTTTAATCCTTCGCTGCCATCACCTGCTTCTTCAACTTTATAATTTTCGTATTCGAGAATTTCGCGCAGCGTTTTTCTGATGCTCTTCTCATCGTCAATAATTAAAATGTTTGCCATCGTAAGTTTTTTGGTTTGGTAATTTGAAACTAAAAAATTTGGTGAGGCAAAAATAAAATCTGACTTAAATAATAGTCAACAAGTAATTAACGATTTATAATCAGCTTCTGCACCGACACAAATTTTCCATCATTCATCATGCGAACAAAATAAATCCCCTCTGAAAAACGGGTTAAATCAATTGTTGTAACGGCTGTTGTTGAAACCAAAATTTCGTTCAACACTCGTCCTGAAACATCAGTAATCAACATTTTTTGGTTCTGAAATTTTTCTGATGGCATTACAAACGCATAATCACTTGTCGGGTTTGGAAAAATAGTTATTGATAAATTATCAGCATTTACATTTTCAATTGCTGAAGTTCCTAAATCCTGGTACATGATACTGCTGACAGTTTCATTTCCCAATAAATCATTGGTGTTAATCTGTAACATTGGTTTGCCCATTCCAATTGCAAGCCATTTGTATTCATGAGAAATTTGTGCCGGAAGCAGTGTTCCGAAACTCAGTGCATCAATGTAAATGGAATCAATATCTGTAATGTCTGCTCTTACTCGTAACACTTGATAATTTCCGTTTGGCAAAATCAAATTTCCCCATCCATCAACGGTAGTAACCCTTGTTCGTTGCTGATTAAAAGTTGCAACTGTTGGAAGTGAAAAATTATAAGCTGAATTAGAAGTGAAGGTATTATTGAAGTTTAACGGGAATTGAAATATCTCATCATTCGGTTGATAAAAAACCGGAATGGCTGTTCCCTGTACTTCGCCACCAAAGCCGGTTTGCCTGAAAGAACTGCTAGTGATTTTAAAAACATTGTATACATTCTGCATGGCAAACGATAAACCCAAACTCATATTTCCATTGGCTTTTTCAGCAAATGTGGAAGTGAAAAATGAAACGATATAAGTAATTGGTAATTGTGAAATAGATAAAATAGTATCCGGATTACTGGCAGTTGAGGTAAGTGAACTGAAATCCCAAGTGGTGCTTGCCCCTGTTGTTAAAAAATCAGCAGTGCCAGATGCAGCTCCTGTAACAAGCGGATAAATATGGCCTGCTACGGGCATGTCGCCTGTACCTATTGATATTTGTGCGTGCAGCAATGCTGGGAATGCAAGAATGAGACAACCGAATAAAATCTTTTTCATTTACTCTCTTTAAATTTTTTGAAAGGTATTACTTGTTAATTGCTTTTTCCGAAATCATTGTTCCGTCTTTGTATTCCTGCGTTTTCATTGGCAATCCGCCTTCGTCATATAATTTCCACGAACCTGCCCTTTTTCCTGCTGCATAATTTCCTTCTGCTTTAATTTTTCCGGTGTCGTAATATTCTTTCCAGAATCCTTCTTCATAATTTGATTTGTAAATTCCTTCGGCTTTTAAATTTCCATTGTCGTAATATGATTTTGACGGGCCATTAATTTCTCCTTTTACATATACATACTGCACCAATAATTTTCCATTTCCATAATACCAACGGTTCACACTATCTCTAACACCATCCTTATTAAAATATCCATTCTCCTGCACACCACCTTCGGGATAATAAGTTCTTCGCCAACCCACCTGAACTCCATTGATAAAATTTTCTTCCATTTTTAATTTTCCATTGGAGGCATAAGTTTTAAAAAGTCCCTGCTTAATTCCTTTCAAATAATTTTCTTCCTTCATCATGTAACCGCTGCTGTTCAGCATTAAACTATATCCTTCTTTTTCACCGTTGCGGTATTCTTCAACAGTGTATAAAAAATGATTATCGAAATAGGTACGCCAGATTCCTTCCTTTTTTCCATTGAGCAAATTTCCGGCAGCGTATAAAAATTTTGCTGAGTCATAAACAAATTCGTGGACCAGTTTGGGATTGGAAGCATCTTTTTCATAAACAGTATCCAACTTCCCAATCATGTTGGAAGTGTAGGATTGAGAAAATGATACTAGAGGTATACAAAGAATTGAAATGAAAATAAAAAGTTTATTCATGCATGAAATTTTTTGTGGCTGCAAATGTTTTTGATTTAAACGATTAAAGCAAATGAATTAACTGACCGAATAATTTAAAATAATTTTGATGGCGGTCATTTTTTCCAAGCCGAACAATGATGATTTGTTTTTCGGGATAAACATATATCCGCTGACCTAACAATCCATCGCAACTGAAATCGTGGTAACTGCTTCGGTTAATCCACCATTGGTATTTATAAAAATTCACTCCGCCTTCAATTAAAGTTGGAGTTGTACTTTCATTCACCCACGATTCAGGAATTACTTGTACTCCATTCCAGTTTCCGTTTTTCAAATACAATCGCCCGAACTTTGCATAATCTCTTGCAGCTGCATTGATACAACAGAAAGTTTTTTCCAGTCCATTTTTTTTTCTATCCGTACTCCACGACGCATCGAACTCTGCTCCTATTGGTTGCCATATTTTTTCCTGTAAATATTCCGTCACTGTTTTTTTTGTTGCCCGTTCAATTATCAATCCGAGCAATTGAGGGTTACCGCTTTTATATTCAAATTTTATTCCGGGCGCATATTCAATTTTCATGTCTTCAATTGATTTCCGAAGATTGGTTCCATAATAAAATTTCGCTGCATCGCTGAATGGATTAAAATACCGCTCAGTAAATTTTATTCCTGAAGTCATTTGCAGTAAATGTTTAATTGTGATTTTTCGGAACGCAGTATCTTTTATTTCAGGAATGTAGTTAGTAATTGGTTCATCCACACTTTTTATAAATCCTTCGTGAATGGCAACTCCGATTAATGCTGAAACAAATGATTTCGCCATGGAGAAACTTGCTACCCAACTGCTGTCTGTATATTTATCCCAGTACTTTTCATATAAAATAGTGTCTCGCCGAATAATTAAAAATGCAACCGATGGCGATTGTTCCAACACAGCATCGAGCGTTGCACTGTCGCCATCAAAACCTTTTATTTTCAAATTTCCCGGAGCATTTAATTTATTGGAATAAAAAAAATGAAAAGGTTCGCTTGAATGATTGAGTGAATGCTCGGTAAAAAATTTATAGTCGGTTATGTTGGCAAAATTTCGAACGAAGAATCGATAAACTTTGCATGATGAAAAAACACAGCAGCAAATAAGAAACAGGAATAGAGATCTTTTCAAGAATGAAATTCATTAAATTGGTTTGGCGAATGTAGAAAACAAAACTTCTATCAATTATGATTTAAATTGTTCTGAATCATTTAAAATTTCTGTTTAAAAATCTTCTTAAAAATTTTTTACAACTTTAATGCTGTTGTCAATTAAATTCGACCACTCAAATTAACAACATGGGAAATGTTTCATTGATATTGTTGATGGCTTGTGGAATTGGATTCTGCGGTTTAGCCATGCTGGTATCAAAACTGATTGCACCATCATCAAAAAATTTACAGAAGTTACAAGCTTACGAATGTGGCGTTCCAACAATTGGCGCATCGTGGATTCAATTCAATGTCGGTTATTATTTATTCGCTTTGATATTTTTAGTGTTCGATGTGGAACTCATGTTTTTATTTCCATGGGCAGTGGTGAATAAAGAAATGGGGATAACAGCATTTATAGAAATCGTAATTTTCGTTTTCATTTTGTTTCTTGGATTATTGTACGCTTGGAAAAAAGGAGCACTCAAATGGATGTAAAAAAATTAAGAGAATCATTTCCCGGAGAGATTCATGAAAATCCGGGAGGCGGAATTCTCACCGGTAAATTAGAAGATGTAATGAACTGGTCTCGTGCCAATTCATTGTGGCCACTCGTATTCGGTACCAGTTGTTGCGCCATTGAAATGATGCACACCGCTTCTGCACGGCATGACTGGAGTCGCTTTGGTTTTGAAGTTGCACGAGCCACACCGCGACAAGCCGATTTAATTATTATTGCCGGAACCATCGTTTATAAAATGGCTCCTGTATTAAAAAGATTATACGACCAGATGTCGGATCCGAAATATGTGATTGCAATGGGTGCCTGTGCTATTTCAGGTGGACCGTTTTTTTACAATACTTATTCTGTGGTGAAAGGTGCCGACCATGTGATACCTGTTGATGTTTATATTCCTGGTTGTCCGCCCCGGCCAGAAGCATTACTGCATGCAATGATTTCGTTACAGGAAAAAATAAAATCAGGCATGACACGCGAAGCAATCAGGAGTGAAAGTCAGGCGATGTTGCAGCAATAAAATTTTTTTATGACTAAGGAAGAACTCAAATCAACACTCACGACTTTATTTCCTGAAGCAACTTTTGAAGAGAATGCTTTTGTGAATCTGAATATTTCATCTGTTGATGTTTTAAAAGTTTGTACTGAACTGAAAGAAAATACGATGTTCGATTTCGATTCATTGGTTTGTTTAAGTTGTGTAGATTGGAAAACGCATTTCACCATTGTGTATTTGTTGCGTTCGCGTTCATTCAAACATGAATTGATGGTGAAAGCAAAAATTGACAATCATGAAAATGCAGAAATAGAAACCGTGCGAAATTTATGGATGACCGCTCATTGGCATGAGCGTGAAGCGTATGATTTTTTCGGAGTAAAATTTTTGCATCATCCTGATTTACGAAGATTATTTAATCCTGATGATTGGGATGGTTTCCCTTTACGGAAAGATTATATGGATGAAGTTAACATAGTAGAACTGTAAGCCATGATAGATGTTTTAGAAACAAAAGATACCGGCGAATTTATTATCAATGTTGGGCCGCAACATCCGAGTACTCATGGCGTGTTACACCTCATCATTACACTCGATGGTGAAATGATTAAAGATGTGGACCCGCAACTCGGTTACATACATCGCTCAATAGAAAAGATGAGTGAGAAGTTGAGTTACCGTCAGTTTATTTATGTAACGAGCCGCATGGATTACCTTTCTTCTCACATAAATAACCAGGCTTGCTCGCTTGCAGTTGAACAAGGTTTGGGTGTTGAACTTCCATCTCGTGCAAAAGTGATTCGCATTATGATGGCTGAACTCACACGATTGGCTTCGCATTGCTTGTGGTATGGTTCAACCGGTTTGGATTTAGGTGCGGTTACTCCCTTCTTCTTCGGCTTTCGCGAGCGCGATGAAATACTTGATATTTTCGAAGACACTTGTGGCGCCCGACTCACAATGAATTATATAGTTCCGGGTGGAGTGATGTATGATTTGCATCCTGATTTTCAAAAGAAAGTGAAACAATTCATCATAAATTTCAAAAAGAATTTTCATGAGTACAACGATTTGCTTTCCGGCAATATCATTTTCCAAAACCGTACAAAAGGTGTTGGATACATTTCGCCGCAAGATGTAATTGCACTTGGTTGTACTGGTCCTGTTGCAAGAGGTTCGGGTGTGAGTTGTGATATTCGCAAGTGGTATCCTTACGAAGGTTACGAGAATTTGCAGTTCGATGAAATATTGGAAACCGATGGCGATTGCTTTGCCCGATACATGGTTCGCTTGCGCGAAATGGAACAAAGCATTCGCATACTCGAACAATTGGTTGATGCAATTCCGGAAGGAGATTTTCAGGCGAAAACAAAAAATGTTATTAAACTTCCGAAGGGAGAATATTATCAGAAAGTTGAAACCGCCAGAGGCGAATTAGGTGTTTACTTAATCAGCGATGGATCACAGTATCCATATCGTGTAAAATATCGCTCACCTAATTTCAGTAATTTATTCGCAATGAAAACAATGGCAGTTGGTCAGAAAATCGGCGACCTTGTTTCTGTAATGGCAATGTTGGATTTAGTGATTCCTGATATTGACAGATAAAAAATTATTGGTTGATTTCCTGCCTGCAGGGCAGGATTTTCAGTTATTTGCAACACCATTTGTGAATCAGAAAAAAATTATCTGCAATTTCTTTCTATTGCTTCCGACAGATTTTCGCCGCTAACTGCACCAAATAAATTTGCCTTAGTGAAAGCTTCGCACGCAGCAGTTTTATTTCCAGTTTGCTCGTAAGCAATTCCTATTTCATACAAAGCATCCCCGGAATATTCATCCAGTAACAGACATTTATTTAATGCTGTAATGGCTAATTCATAAGCCAGAATTTTATTATATGCTCTTCCAAGATTAAACCAGTATTCAGAACTCCTTGCTTCAATTTCAGTAACTTTTTTATACGCAATTACTGCCGAATCATAAACTGTGAGTTTATAATATGCATCGCCAAGATCAGTCCATGCCATTTGATTGTTTGGCATTAATTCAGTTGATTTTTTAAAATCTTTTAAGGCAGATTTAAAATCTTTCAACTCACGAAAACAAAGTGCGCGACTGTAATATGCTTCTTCTTCCAATGAGTCATGCTCCAATACAATTGTAAAATCTTTCGCCGCATCTTCATATTTTTTAAACTCATACTTCACATTTCCTCTTTCAAATACAGTAAAATAAAAATCCTTTTTATAAAAGATCGCTTTATCAAATGCAGCAATTGATTCAATATACAATCCTTGTTCGCGCAACATTTCACCTAAAAAATAATACGCTATAGAATCATCTTTTTTATAAACAGTTGCATATCTGAAATCTGAAGCAGCGGCGCTGAAATTTTCCAAATACAAAAATGCCATACCTCGATTATAATATCCTTCATTGCTAGCGCCGAGCAATAAACTTCTGGTGAAATCATCTGCTGCACCTTGCGCATCTCCTTTATCTAATTTCTCCTTTCCCCTGTTAAACCAATCTGCAGCCGACTGCGAAAGAGAATGAAAAGAAATAAACAAAAATAAAAGCATTAAATATTTCATCATTATTGGATTTTAAAATTGTCGAATTCAGAGCTATTCTTTGATGAAATTCCATAAAGAAATCTGCAATCGCAAAAATGATGAAATGCTTTTTATATTTCCGCAATCAAACAATTTCAAAACAATCAAGAATGAATAAAATTATTGCTTCTCTTTTTCTCTCGGCAATTGCATTTGTTGCAACAGCTCAAACCTACAACGGCCCTGAAAGTGTGGAATACGATGTAAGCGGAAACCGGTATCTGATTTCCAATAAAAATAACGGACAAATTCTTGCTCGTGATGCTTCTGGCAACTTATCGATTTTCGCAACAGGAATTTCTCCTAATCCGTACGGCTTAGAAATGGCATGGGGAAATTTATATGCTTGTTGCGGTGGCTATGTTTATGGTTATAACATGAGTGGAGTGCAAATTTTCAGTGTCAATACCGGTGGAACTTTTTTGAATGGAATTGCCCACGATAACAATGGAAATTTATATGTTACAGATTTCAGCGCAAAAAAAATATTTCGTGTAAATATTTCAACAAGCACTTTCAATGTTTATGTACCAACTTCTTTGCTACCAGCCAGCCCAAACGGAATTATTTGGGACCAAGGACAGAACAGATTAGTTCTTGTAAGTTGGGGAAGCAATGTGGCCATTAAAGCAATTTCATTAGCTGATTCTTCTGTTACAACTTTGGCGACTACAACACTAAGCAGCTGCGATGGAATTGCTGAAGACGGTGCCGGAAATTTTTATGTATCAAATTGGGGCGCACAATCAGTGGTGAAATTTTCAAATGATTTTTCAACACAGTCAACTGTTATGACAGGGTTGTTTAGTCCGGCTGATATTTATTATAACATTTATTCCGATACACTTGCTGTTCCAAACAGCAGCGCGAGTGGAAACAATGTGGTGTTTCAAAGTTTTGCTCCTGCAACTTCAATAACTGTTTGCAATAATGTTCCGCTCACACTTTTTACCGACAGCACAACATGGGGAGTGAGTGATGGATTTACTTCCGGAACCGATTCAATGATTCGTTGTGTAGTAAAAAATACCAGCAACTATTCATTCGCTTATCCTGAGGTGAAATTTAATTTTCTTGATCCACTGCCATCCGGGGTAACAGTTGATGCAGGCAGTTTGGGTTTAATTGTAATTGCTTCAGCATGGAATCCGGGAGTTGAAGTTCCGGCAAAATGCTATTTCAATGTAACAACTGCAATTCCTGCCAACTACCTACTTCATTTTATTTTAGAATCAACTAACCTGACTCCTGCAAATGTTGACACCTGCATGTTTGCTGATACTTTTATGGTGAACCTGAATCCGCAAAGTGTTTCGGTAATCAATATCAATGAAAATAATTTTTCTATTTATCCAAACCCTGCGACCAACGAAATAACAGTTTACAGTAATCAGTTGACTGAAAACCAAATTATCATCACAAATATTTATGGACAAATTATATATTCTTCCACATTAATACACCAATCTGAACTCATCTATTTGAGTGCTTTCACTTCAGGAATATATTTCATTTCCATCAATAATGCTGAAGGAAAAAACTTGCTGAACCGAAAGTTGATTAAAGAATAAATCTTTTAATTGAATCTGTATGATTCGCAAAATAAAAACCCGGATTGAACTCATTCATATGCTGTGTCAGGCAGCTGAGATTGAACATCAGTTGCTGTTGATTTATTTATTCTCTTCGTTTTCATTGAAACAAAATATATCGGAAGGTGGAATTACAGAAGAGCAACTGCAAAAAATAAAATCGTGGAAGCGAAGAATGGTTGGCGTTGCCATTGAAGAAATGACACACCTCTCCATTGTTTCCAATCTGCTGACTTCCATTGGTGGTGCGCCGCATTTCACACGGCCCAATCTTCCGCAAGACGAACCCAAATATTATCCCGATGGTTTTCGAATGGATTTAATTCCATTTGGGCGCGAAGCATTGCAACGCTTTGTGGCTTACGAACATCCGAACAATGTGAAACTGATTGCTCCATCTTTTGAAAAAAGAAAACAAGCGAAAAGAAAAAACATGTTGCAGAAAATAGATTCATCACAGATTGTTGCAGCAGAAATTACTTACCACACCATTCACGATTTGTATTCGTGTATTCGAAAAGGTTTTGAATTGTTGGCAGCTATTAATCCGTCCCGGCTTTTTATCGGTAATGAAAAATCACAACTCACCAACAGCAAGCACCTTCGTTTGTTTAAAGAATTAATACCGGTTTGCAATTTGAATGCGGTAGAACAGTCAATAGAAATAATATTAGAACAAGGCGAAGGGAACAACAGCGACATTGAAGGTCATTTCAAAGTTTTCAAAGATATTTTAGAAGAGTATGAAGCAGAGTTGAAATCATCCCAGGAAAATAACAAAGCGTTTGAACCCGCACGACCTTGCATTGAAAATCCATTTCTTCATCAACCATCAGATTCCTCTTCAGTAAATATTATTACCGATGAATTTACTGCAGAAGTTTCGTTGCTGTTTAATGCTTCCTATGATTTAATGATGAAAATTATTGTGCGTGCATTTGCACATCACGAAGAAACCAATGAAGAAATTGCATTGCTCGCCGATGTTTTTATTTCGTTCATGCACGATGTGATTTCACCACTTGGTGAATTGCTTACCACCTTACCTGCCGGGAAACATTTTCCAGGAAAAACCGCCGGTCCTTCATTTGAATTTTCACGAGACCTGCATTTAATTCCACATAAAAACCCTGCCTGGATAATTTTTGTTGAAGAGATGGAAATGCTTTCAGCTTTTGCTGCGGAAATTTCTATTGATGAGTTGTCATCAGAAAATTGTAAAATAATTCTGGTTGATGTGGCAGAAAAGATGAAAGGGTTTGCCGGAAAATTAAGGCGCGATTAATCACCCGTCGAAATTCAATAGCTACATTTTTAAAATAAAAAATTTCATTTCATGAATAAATATTTTTTGTTTCTGTTGATTACTTCATCAATTAATTCATTCGCCCAAAACTGTACAACACCTGTGAGCAATGATGAAGTTCAGATTCAGTATAAAAAAATCAGCACCCAACCTACTGACCAATTAAAGCTGAATTATTTAAACACATGGTTGCGCGGTCAATGCTTGTTGAGCGATCATGCTTATCAACTCGCTTCTGTTTTTAATGATGATGGAATGCGATTGCAGTTTGCTTATTCAGCATATCCGAATATTTATGACAAACAAAATTATTATACATTGTTTGATGCATTTAATTCGCTATCGTATGCATTTCGGTTTTATGATTTTGTGAATGGAAATGTTATTGAATATCAGACTCCACCTGTACCTGCTCCACTAGAAATTTTTCCTGAGTTGAATTATCCTTCTCCGGTTGGATACAAAGGAGTAAGTGGTTGCAGTTTACCAATGAGCGATAATGACTTTATGGTTTTGGTAACTCCTGTTATCCAACAGCAAAGTGATGTGACCCGAATGAATGCAGCAACTCAATTCATTCAGAGCAATTGTGTAAGTATTGCTCAAATGATGATGCTTTCAACTTTAATTCAACTGGATTTAAACCGTATGAAATTCATGAAACAAAACCTGACTAAGTGTTGTGATATTCAGAATTTCAGTTTTGCCGATCAGGTTTTCAGCACACAGGTTTATAAAAATGATTGGAATGGGTTTGGCGATGCAACAGTAAAATCAATGCTGCCTCCACCGGTGGTGGTGGTTCCTGTTTGTATGGTTACTGATGCTGATATGAGTTCAATAATTTCAAGCATAAAAAATTTAAGTTTCTCAAGCACAAAAATCAGCACCGCCAAACAAATTATTCAAAGCAAAAAATGCTTCACCGTTTCGCAAATGAAATCAATTGTTTCGCTCATGGATTTTGAAGGTGATAAATTAGAAGTGGCAAAATTCGGATACGACTACACTATTGACCAACAGAATTATTATCAGCTTACTGATGTATTTGATTTTGACAGCAGCAGCAGCGATTTGCTTGCATTTCTGAAAACAAAAAAATAATCAACTGGCATTTTCGTATTCAGCAATTTTCTTTTTCCGCTCATCAGAAACAGTCACTGTTTTATTGGTTGAATAATCAAAGCAAACTATCACCGCTTTAGTTT
>JAHEZG010000259.1 GCA_023251195.1 Chitinophagaceae bacterium
CATTCCTCTTGTAAATAACCAAGCGATGAATTTTGAGTGTCCACCTTCAATCATTTTTTGTTTGTTCAATTCCTGAAATTCTTTAACATCATTTCCTTTGTAAGTGAATTCACCTTTTTCATAGCAGTAAGAACAATACATTTTGCTGATACTTCCATCAGCATTTGTTCCTCCGCCATTTGGGTCGCGTTTTAATGGCATACCACAAGATTGGCAATTTTTAAATTCGTTTGTCATACTAATTGGTTTTTTGTTTTTCTTTTTACTAGCGCCATGTCTCTCCATGCATTGCTTTGCGTAGTGCCAGGACACGCCTGTTGCCCGAGAGACATGGCGTGTGAGGAATGGTTCTCGATAACAACTCCGAAGCAATTATGAAGACAATCAGTACTAAAAATACTCATAAATAAATCGAGAACAACAGATAGCGGTGATCAGAGCTTTATTATTTTTTTTGTTAAATGTTCGCCGTCAATTACAAAGCTGAAAAAATAAATTCCCTGAGGTATTGCGCTCAGTTCAATGGATTGTGCACCTGAAGGATTTAAAGCACTTTGCATGAAAACCGTTTGACCTAAAACATTCTGAACAGAAAGTGAAACAGCCTGTTTTTCCTGAGCGGTAACTGTAACCATGCTTTCAAACGGGTTTGGATAAATATTTATTTCATTTTCATTCAATAAATTATTTACACCTTCGGGAATGGTGAATGAAACCGCATCAACACCTACAGAGCCGGATGTACCCGTTAACCCAGGTGCAACCTGAAAACCTATTGTATCAGTGGTGGCAATTGCCGTAAAGGTAGCCGAGTAAGAATACCATGGTCCCCCTGGAAATAATTCAGGAGTGGAGTATATAACGGTGCTGTTATGGTAAAAATTTAAGATAACCGAACCTGTATCAGCCCACAACCCCTGATCGTGTGTAGCAAAAAATGTCACTTGAAAAACTGTTCCCGGAACCAAGTTGCTTATTGCCTGCTTGCAACCCTCCCTTATTCCTGTGTTTGACCAAACCAGGTTCATGTGCGAAGTATCTTGGTAAGACACAACGGGGCCGTTGCAGCTTCCTGCCTGATCGGGGCCTAAACCTACTGGTTGCGAAAAATTAATCCAGCCATCAGGAGCTACATTAAACGGGCATCCGCTTGGCCACGATTCGAAACCGGAATTCGTAACTGGTTGCGCCCAAATTGAAACACTAATCAGTAATGAAGCAGTAAAGACAAGCAGGTTTTTCTTAATTGAAGTTGTACTTCTTTTCATGGTGTTAAAAATTTAAAACGAATCTAAGAAAAATAAATCAATCTTCTTTTACTCCTGCCATGTCCTCGCATTGCTTATTCCCCGGCTGCGGAGAGACACTGCGAGGGAGTAAAGCGCAACGGGGTTTAGTGTAATGGTCTTTTTTTTATCATTCCTCCTTTCGTATCCTTTATACTGCTCATCACTACAAATGCATTTGGATCTATTTTTTCAATTTCAGTTTTTAACTTGCTTATTTCAAGTCGGGTAATAACGGTATAAATAATATCAATATCATTTGTTTGTCCATGCCTGCCATATCCGTTTTTACCTTTATAAACTGTAACACCCCGTCCAAGATTTTCTATTATCATAACTCTTATTTCATCGCTTTGAAATGAAATAATGGTGACACCTGTGTATTCTTCAATCCCTTCAATTATAAAATCCAGGGTTTTAGATGCTGCCAGGTAAGTTACCATGGAGTAAAGTGCTATTTCAACTGAAAGAAAATAGGCAGCTGCTGAAAAAATAATGATATTGATGATAATAATAATGTCGCCGATGGTGGTTCCCATTTTGCGGCTTAAATATATGGCCAGCACTTCCGTTCCATCCAATACTGCACCACCTCTTACTGAAAGCCCAATACCCGCGCCAGAAAAAATCCACCGAATACTGCAACCAGTAAATTATCTTTTGTTACATCAGGAAAATCTACTGTTGCAAGCACCAGAGCAAGCCCTGATATGGCAAGTATCATTTTTATGGCAAAGACTTTATTTATAACATGATACCCGAGAATAATAAATGGAACATTGATGCATACAATTAAAATAGACAACGGAACAGGGGTCAGCGCTGAAACTAAAAGCGATATGCCTGTAGCTCCTCCATCAATAAAATGATTGGTCAACAGAAACCCTTTAAAGCCAAATGCTGCCGAGAAAATTCCTACGGTTATTAAAATGAAATCTTTAACATATCTGAATGCTGTAATTTTAAACTCACGAAAACCTTTGGCAAGTGCAAACGATGAATAGTGTTCCTCTTTTTTCTGCCGGCCTTTTCTTTTAGGGCGAAGAATTGTTTTAATAATTAACTCTGACAATAAAGTATTCATACTGTGCCTGTTTTTTATTACACAATATAGCCTTTTTATTTCACGAACTCCATACAGCTATCGGTTTTTATATCATTCTGGCAAGTCGTATTATTTAACCTCACATTGCTCATTCCATGGGTGCGGAGAGCCATGACAGAGAATGAAGATTAAGTGTGTGTAACAGTGACCACGGCATGGTTGCAAAATTTTATTTCTGCAAGTGCTGATTTTTCAAATCAGTATTCGGTTATACTGCGAAGCACATCACGAAGACAATAAAAAAAGGATATCTTATGAGTAAACCGAATCGCTATTATGCAGCACGGTGACATACCGTGCCGAACAGGAAAGACCCTGCCAAGACAAAATTTATTACTGAAATAAGTTTAATGTCTGTTCAACATTTTCCACTTCTATTACCAACTGTTTATACTTTTCATCTTTCAGTTCTACTACCACTAAATTTTCTTTACCGGTAAAATCACAAAAGATTGTGCCTTCATTCACCATAAAAGAACCAGCAGTAATAATGCCGGGGATATTAACACCGGGCATTCTTAATCCAAGAAAACTTTTTGACTGGTCTTCATTTTTGTATGCCCTTACAATGTGTTCAGCAGGAATTGTAATCTCGCTTTTTAATGACCAGAGTTTATGCGAACCCTGAATCTCGAATTTATAATGACCGTCAGTTTTTGATACTTGTACCATGGTTTAATTTTTTTATAAAAGTAAATCAGTTCTTCAATATTTTCCGAACAACTGCAAATCCGTTTCCATTAATCTTTACCAGATAAATTCCATCAGGCAAAAATGAAATTGCCACCTGATTCGATTGATCAGTCAGTTGTTTTTGAAGCACCAACGCACCCATCGAATTATAAACTGTTACTGTATAAACTCCGGTTTCTTTAAACAAAATATTTATTTCATCCGCTGCCGGATCGGGGAATATGCGGACAAACTCCACCGGTAAGGAGTTGCCGGTGCCTGTACTATTATTTTTAACACAGCGCACCGACAGACCGCAATTTGCCACTGCAACCGATTCGAGCAGTGCACCACTTGCTGCCTGCAGATTGTAACAGTATGCTCTCGGAAAACTATTGCTGCCCCACGGTGTTGCACTCCAGAAATTAGCAATTGTATTTAACCCAAGAAAAACGATTGAGTTGCCACGAAAGCCACCCGGCAAACCAGTGAACCCACTTGCATTACTCACAGCACTTTCGGTATTGAGCCAGTGAGCAGTTCCTGTATCCTTCATCTGGTATCCCGCCAGTGAATCGCCACCGAGCAGATTGCTTACATACAGCCATTCAGCTTGCGAAGGAACATGCCATCCTATTGGGCACACCTCCTCATTACTCACGAGAGAATACCATGAATACAACCTGCCGTAGGTGTTTAAGTTGGTGGTATCCTGATTGTAAAACCATTGATACTTTACAGTAGAATCATTATAAGTATCCAGCAATGTTGTTGGAATTGCTATGCCGTTATTGTAATGCGTTGTTTTTAAATTTTCCTGCATCCAGGTTTGCGTGCCCAGCGTTATTGTGTTGTAAATATTTCCGTCAATATCTGTAACCGTCTGCGCACGAACAACCACAAAGGGCAGTAACAGAAAAATGGGGAGCAGTTTTTTTAATGGTGTCATGAGAGCCGTGTTAAACATTGCATGGAATAATGCAGTGTGAAAAGCCGAAAGTAATTTTTAATGCTAACATCTTTGTCGGCACAGTGTCACACTTTACCTGGTTTCGGGTTTCGGTTGTGCTCGGCATGTTGCCACTACTGTGCGAAACCATTTGTCAGGCTGAGCCTGTCGAAGACTAATCGTTCAGCATTCTTAATTCTTCTTGGTTAGTTTTTAGTTTTTTCTTTCAACCATTTAATGGCTGCTTCCATCACTTCATCATTGATGGTTGATTCATTGTCCACAATCGTAAAGTCAGGATATAACTTTCCGCCATATTCATTTCCCAACCGATCGGTTTGCTTGCCCGAACAAACGAAAATCATTGCCCCGTCTGCCAGTGTAAAATTGTAATTATAAGTGGTCAACCCATAACTTGGTTCGCCAAATGATTTTGTACCCGGTCTGAATTTGAAACTTAAAATGACCGACTCACCTGAACTGCCCGACACCCCGTTCATCAGCAGAGCAACTTTGGGATATGGTTTGTATAATTCATATGGCGAATCTGTTTTAATCACTACTGAATCCTGATCGCGGATTTCTCCATTCCAGTAACCAACACTATAAGTGATAATGCCATTTTTTTTATCCCGGTCGAATATGCCCTCACCTAAAACCGGACCTAACCCTAACAACATAGGCCAGCAATCGCCACCGGAGTTATCGCGGTCATCTACAATCCACCCGATTATATTTTTGTTGTCCACCAGCTTAATAATTGCTTTCAGACTGTCGGCATATTTTTTTTGCATTACCGGATTTATTGCCTTGCATTCGGGGATTTTTAAATACCCGATATTATCGTTTATCAATTTTCCGGACGGCAACAACAGAACGGTATCTTCTGCTCTGTTTAAATACCGGGCTTCTTCCGGAGTTTGAAAAAAACTATGATGATCGTTTAAGCCATCCAATATAAAACGGATGGCACTGTAACAGTCAGCAGGCACTTTTGCATCGGCAGCATTCAGGTTGGCATCATTTACAAGACTTTTAAAATCAACCGAGTCTTTATTCATGGCATATTTTGCTATCAGGTTAACAGCCGAATCAAGGTATGCTTTTGCATCAGCGGATTGCGCTATTATATTAACCGGAAGCTTTTCTATCGTTATGTTATCAAACCAAACTTCTCCTTCTCCCCTCATCACGCAAAAAGCGGCTATTGAATCGGCCGACTTCGGCACAATAAAATCAATATAAATTCTTTGCCACTCCTGATCGTTTAGCAGCAATTGCTGAACCAGTCCGAAGGTTTTAGTTCCGCTGTAAACCCTTGCGCAGATTCCAGCCGTGGCATTCACCAACGATTTTATTTTTACATCGGCACTCAATCTTAATTTTTCAAGTGTATCAGTTGCCTCATAACCTGTTTTCTGTTTCAACTGACACCAATAGCTGCTGCCCATGCTGCTGATGTGAAGCACATAACAGTTTTTTTTAGTTTCATCTTTAATAACCGCAGCACTATACCCCGGTTGCATGGATGGATCTTGTGTGGCGGGATTA
>JAHEZG010000020.1 GCA_023251195.1 Chitinophagaceae bacterium
CGAATGAAGAAGCTAAGCGAAGAGTAAAAAACTGTGGAAGCACAATGATTTTTTCAGGGCCTATGCAGCCTGCTAGTTTAGGGGCAGGTATAGCTTCAGCAGAAATTCATTTATCAAATGAAATTTATTCCTTGCAGGAACAATTGCAAAACAGGATCACTTATTTTCATGACCTTGCAAAAAAATTAAATCTACCATTAATCAGCGATTCAAATTCACCGATCAAATTCATCGGCGTTGGAAAACCAGGAGTTGGATATAGCATGGTTCGAAGATTAATGGATAAAGGATACTTTATAAATCTGAGTGTTTTCCCAAGTGTTTCGTATAACAATACAGGTTTAAGAATTCCGATTACTAATCATCACACTTTGGAAGATATTGAATCATTGCTCAATCATGTTGCACGCGAATTACCTTTAGCTTTATTGGAAGAACAGTCGAGCATCAAGCAAATTTATCAGGCATTCAGATTAGTCGGATAATGCATTTTTTAAGAATGGCTGTTTTAGTTTTAAACTTCTGTTTTTAACTCATAGAAAATTGACCATTACAATTTTGTTTTCACAATAAATAAATTCTTGATGAAAAAAAATTCAGCACAAAACAAAGTAGTTGTTATATCAGGTGGTTCGAGTGGAATTGGATTTGCAACAGCCGATACCCTGTTAAGTCGTGGTGCTACCGTTTGCTTAATTGCAAGGGACGAAATCAAATTGAAAAATGCGGTTGAAATTTTAAGGCAAAAGCATCAGGAGGCTTCGGTCTATTTTTATGCATGTGATGTAAGTAATCATGATCAATTAAAAATTACAGTTGAAAAAATTATTGAAGACAACAACCAAATTGACTGGGTAATTAATAATGCAGGAATTGGCGAAACAGGCAGGTTTGAATCGCAACCTATTTTGGTTATGCAGAATGTGATGAATATAAATTACTGGGGTTCGGTTTATTTAACTTTACTTACAATGCCTTATCTGAAAAAATCAAATGGTGCTGCCATTGCGTTCGTAAGCAGTATTGCCGGTTATGTTGGACTATTCGGATACACGCATTATGTGCCTTCAAAATTTGCCGTAACAGGTTTGGCTGAATGTTTAAGAATGGAATTTAAAGATTATGGAATTCCAGTAACAATTGTGTATCCACCTGATACGGATACACCAATGCATGAACGGGAAAAACAAAACACTTTACCGGAGTGTACTGCATTAAGTGCGAATGCGAAAGTTGTTTCAGCAGATTCAGTTGCTAATAAATTAATTGATGGAATAGAGAAAGGAAAATATGAAGTCTATTGCAATGGAGAAAGCAAAACAATCAGAATTCTCAGAGGCTTAATGCCCAAAGTATTTTTCAGTTCTGTTGATGGAATTGTAAGTAAAAGCAGAAAGAAACAATTGGCTGCAGTCGGTAAATCATAAATTGATTTCCACAAAAAATATTTCTGAAATTTTTCTGACTAAGCATAAAAAAACGCTCAATGAATTTATTCATTGAGCGTTTTTTTTAGTTTATTAATTTAATTTATTAATGCATATTTTATCGTTTGCTGTGCATCGTTTGTTATTGCCTTTATAAAATAAATTCCTGTTGAAAGTTGTGAAGCGTTAAAACTAATTTGTTGATTTGAAAACGCATTGCCAGAATATATTGTACTGATTAACTTACCATCAACAGAATAAATAGCAATGCTGATTTTTTTTACATCACGATTATTTATTGTCAAACTGATAATCGAATTATCAGATTTTGAAAGCTGAATCAGGTTATTTAAATCAGAAGATACTGAATGAACCGATGCAGTAACTGAAGGAGACATAATCCAATTTGTAATTGCAGTATCCAATGGGCTGGTAGGGCTTAAATAATGCGCCACCCAATGACCTGCTTCATCAATTAAAAATTTATTGAAATTCCACGCTACATGCGCATCAGCAACTCCGTTTAAATCTGCGCGCTGTAACCATTTATATACCGGTGCTGTATCAGCAGAAATAGTTGCCACTTTCGACATCATTTGAAATGTGACACCATAACCACCACAAAACTGATTAATTACTGAATCGCTGTGCGGTTCCTGCCCACCAAAATCATTACAGGGGAAACCAACAATTTCAAAATTATACTGATGATATTGCTGGTACAATAATTCAAGATCAGCATACTGTGGGGTGTAGGCACACTGACTTGCCGTATTTACCACCATTACTTTTTTTCCCCAGTATTGCGACATGCTGATGGTATCACCCAATATAGTAGCCGCAGAATAATTGTGGAATGTAATTGTACTTTGCGAAAAAGCATTTAAACTAAAAAGAGTAAATGCAATTATGGTAAAAAGTTTATTCATGATTTTTTAAAATTTATGCCGTAAACATATACCATTTACATTGTAGCGTTTGATTTTATATTCACGCGTAAATAATTTAAGTATTGAAGCAATCCATCCCATTGGTTTTCATTTTTTATTCTGTGCTGTTTTTAAACAGTGCCTGCACTCATTCCAGAAAAATGAAAAAAACTGTTTCGCATCCTGTTGTTTCAACTGAATCAGTTGATGCTTCGCCTAACTCATGCAAAGTGGTTGCAACTGTTACCAAAATTTTTGCACCTGATACAACACAAAAAAATTCGCCTTGTGCAAAATTGCCATGCACAGCAATGCTGAAAATAAAAGAGCTTAAAAATTGCGGAGCAGGAGCATCCGGAATGATTGATTTAACATCGGAGGTTGAAGTTAATTTTGCTTTTACACTTGCTCCATCAGACCCTGCAAATCAAAAAAGCACCACTCCCCTTCCGGGATTAAAAACCGGCGATTCTATTCTTGCTTCGATTTTTATTTTTCCGGCACCGGGCGATAAAATTCACTATACAATTTATTCCTATCAACTAATCAAAAATTAATTGCGCGTTCCTGATAAATTTGTTTTCCCGAAAAAAAATTTTCTATGAATAAAATTCTTTTTAAAAGTCTGATTGTGATTTCTGCCTGCTGGTTTTCATTTCATTTCAATGAAAATAAAATTGGTACTCGACACGAAACGCAAAGCGAAGCGATGGAAATGAATGACGAGGAAGGTGGTTATTATAAATGGGAGTTACAACGGCTCGCCGACCCTTTAACCGGAAAAATCCCTGAACACATGCGCGCAAAAGAATTAGCATTTTCTGCCAAGCTACCCAACGATTTAAATTTAAGAAACTCAACTTTTGTAAATCGCGGCCCGTGGAATGTGGGCGGGCGAACAAGGGCTTTTGCAATGGATGTAAATGACACTTCCATTTTAATAGCCGGCTCTACCTCAGGAGACATATGGCGCTCTGCCGATGCAGGAAATACATGGAACATTGTTTCACCGGATGCAACACCATTGGGAATAACCTGCATTGTTCAGGATAAAAGAGTTGGGCATACAAACACATGGTATGCAGGTACCGGTGAAGGATATGGCACAAGTGCTAGTGGCGGAGGTTCTTTTTATTTGGGAGATGGTGTAATGAAATCAACTGACAATGGTTTATCGTGGACAAAGCTTGCTTCTACCTCATCGGTAAACACAACCGGTTTTGATAAAGAGTTTGATATTGTGTGGAGCATGGCAATGGATTACAGCAATGTAACAGACGATGAAGTTTATGCTTCTACTTACGGAAGAATATATCGCTCCATAGATGGCGGTAATACATGGGCCATAGCATTGAATGGTGAAAACACCAGCGGCAGTGTTGCTGCCTACTTTACAACAGTAGAAGTTACAACTACCGGAATTGTTTATGCAACAGTCAGCAGCGATGGTGTAAACGGTGGCATATGGCGATCAATAGATGGAATTGCATTTGTTAATATTTTGCCCGATAGTTTTCCTGTAACCTATAATCGTATTGTTATGGGAATAAATCCACAGAACGAAAACGAAATTTATTTCTCGGCAAACACTCCCGGTGCCGGAACACCCGATACCAATTTTCAAGGTGATGTGGAATGGAATTCATTGTATAAATACACTTACTTATCAGGCGATGGAAGTGATACTGGTGGTGTGTGGCAGGATTTATCAATGAACCTGCCGACCAATGGCGGCATGTTTGATAAATACATGTGCCAGGGATCATACGATATGGTAGTGAAAGTAAAACCTGATGATTCAAACACCGTTTTTCTTGGTGGCACAAATATTTACAGGTCTACAACAGCATTTGCCGATCCGAATCATACCCGGTTTATTGGTGGTTATAAAGAAGGCGCCACACTGCCGCAAGTGAAGGGATATGAAAATCACCATCCCGATCAGCATGTTTTATTTTTTCATCCCGACAATGCCAACATTTTGTTTTCAGCCAACGATGGAGGAATTTTTAAAACAACTGATTGCATGGAAGATACTGTTCAATGGTCCACTTTCAATCATGGCTATCTGACCTCTATGTTTTATGCTGCGGCCATTGACAATGCAACTGCCAACGACCCAATCATTATTGCAGGCGCACAGGATAATGGTAGTTGGTTTACCAATTCAATTAATCCAACCACTCCATGGGTTACACCGCGTGGGGGCGATGGTTCTTATTGTGCCATTGCTGATAATAAAACCACTTTCTATTTCAGCATTCAGAATGGAAAGATGATGAAAACAAAACTCAATACTTTAAACGGAACAGTTGATTCCTTTGCCCGAATTGATCCTCTTCCGAAACAAGATTACCTGTTTATCAATCCGTTTATAATTGATCCGGTTGATAATAATAAAATGTACCTTGCCGGAGGTTCGCGCCTGTACCGCAACAATGATTTAGCCGGAATTCCGTATGCAAGCAATTGGGATAGTATCACCACCAACTGGATGTATTTTCCCGACACTGTTGTATCGCCTGTTCAAATATCAGCGCTTGCCTGCTCCACTACTCCTGCTCATACATTGTATTACGGAACCACTAAAAAGAATGTATATAAAGTAGTAAACGCCAATACCGGAAACCCCACGCGTACTACCATTACATCAACCACTTCCACCGCATTATTTAATCCGAACGGATATGTCAATTGCATTGCTGTTGATCCGCACGATGCCAACAAATTATTTGTGGTGTTTTCAAACTACAATGTTTACAGCTTGTATTATTCCGATGATGGTGGTGCCAGCTGGAAAAAAACAGCCGGGAATTTAGAAGCATTTATATCGGGCAGCGGCAACGGACCATCATTGCGATGGGCAAGTTTCCTTCACCTGGCTGATGGCAACACTGCGTATCTTGTAGCAACCAGCATTGGATTATTTGCTACCGATAAATTGCAAAGCGACAGTACCGTTTGGGTAAAGCAAGCCACCAATACTATTGGTAATTCGGTTTGCGATATGATAGTAACCCGCGAATCAGATGGGTTGGTGGTTGTGGTTACACATTCGCGTGGTATTTTTTCTGCCAACCTTACCAGCATTAATGATATAGCCACAATAAAAAATATACAAACAGAAACAGCAACAGTTAATCTGTATCCGAATCCCACTTCATTACAAAGTGTTTTACAAATTCAGGTAAAACAAAGTGTGAATGCAAAAATTGAACTGTTTGATCTAGCAGGAAGAAAAATACAAACCGTTTTTTTCGGAACACTTTTAACCGGAGAAAATAAATTTCTGCTGCATGTGCAATCGCTTCCATCGGGCATGTACTTGTGTAAAATCAGCACTGAATATTTTGAAAAAGTTATTCCGGTGACCGTTGTGAGAGACTAAAGACATAAAACAATTTTTTAAAATTAAAATGCCCGCTGAAAAACAGCGGGCATTTTTTTTATTATCACTCATTAAGATTTAAATCAGATTCACTTTTTTCGGCACTGTGTTATTATGGTTTTTCCGCCCCCGCCGTGTCTCTCCCCGAGGTGCCCTGAGCTTTGCAAGGACACGGTGGTATATTTTGCCAGCGCCATTAATTTTATCCCGCGCATTTTTTCATGAGTGTTAAATCACCCCACACTGAATTTCAGTCGTTCTACTTCTGCACCTTCACCTGTACCAGATGGATGAATCTGATTTCGATGTCCAATGCATACGAAAAAGTATATCAGTTCTTCGAACTCATGAACAAAAAGAAAAACTACATCACAGTGTTTGTGGTTATGCCCAATCATGTTCACTTCATTATTTATCTCAACGAAGAAAAAAAACTCAACACCATTATCGGAAACGGAAAAAGATTCCTGAGTTATGAAGTTGTCGAGCGACTAAAAAAGAAAAATGATTTGAAAACACTTTCCATACTTCAGGCTGAAGTCACCGCTTCTGACCGGAAACGAGGCAAACTTCACCAGCCGTTCAAACACTCATTTGATGCAAAAAAAATTCTGAACAAAGAAATGATGCTCAAAAAATTGCGCTACATTCACCACAATCCTGTAAGTAAAAAGTGGAATCTTGTTGGCGATTATCTGCACTACCTGCATTCAAGTGCATTGTTTTACGAGCAGGGCATCAATAAATTTGAATGGCTGAAAAACTTTTATGATGTACTCGATGGAAAATACGAAAAGCAAACCAAGGCGTCTGAGCAATAAAGCCACCGTGTCCTCGCACCGCGCCGGGCACTTCGGAGAGAGACACGGCGGGGGAGTAATGAATTGATTAAATTTTTCATTTGTTTATGATTTTATTTAATTACAATTATTTTTTCGTGAATTGTAGTTTGATTTGTTTTGATAATTAAAAAATAAAGTCCACTCGAAAAATTATCAGTATCAATATAATCTGTTATCTGTTTTTCTATTTTAGAATAAATTAATTCTCCGGATATATTAAAAATCCGAGTTAATTCAAGAGGTGATTCTAACGAAGAAATAAATAAATTGCCCTCGGGAGTATTAAAAACCATAACCGAACTATTCGTTACTGACTGAATTCCATTTGAAATTGAATCGCTGACACTAACTCTGATATCATCAATATAAGAATACCCAAAAGGCTGAATAAGGCTATTATAATTAAAATTTATTGTATCGGTATTTACATCATTTTTAAAATTACCAATTGTAATATATTTCTCACCTCCCGAAGCTATAAATGAATCCTTTACTAATATCCAAGAATTAAAAATGTCGATTGGATTTGAAAAAGAGTTGTTAGAAACTTGAGGGTTATAAGGCAAGTAAAGAAAATTAGAAGAGGAAATTGCAGTATCAGAAAAAAAGGCTCCAATATCATTAGAAGAATATGGACTGCTATCAGGAATACAAACATAAAACGAAACAAAATATTTCTGCCCTGCAATTAATGTATCCAATAATTCTGATTGTATATATTCTCTATCATTTGCTCCTATAAACGCAGTTATAATTCCAACATAGCCGACACCTGTTTTTGCAGTTTGATAGCCATATAAATTTAAAGGAACTTTAAAATCGCTATATGGAAGAATTGATTGCATGTGAGAATTAAAATAATCAGGAGAATATCCAGTTGGATTATGCCAAAATTTTACTGAATCAATATCTATATAACAGCTAATAGTATCCTCAAAACTCGGATTAGGCACTAAGTTTTGCGCACCAACAAAAACAGGGAGAAGAAAAAAGAAGAGAAGGAGTTTTTTATTCATGGATTATATTTTTTCTTTTTTGAATTCGTAAATCTTCGTTTTCATGCAACAGGTTTATTTCATGTAAAAGTAAAAATGAAAAAAGGTAGTGGGTATAGTAGAACTACGGTGTATTTTGCCTGCGGCTCTGTTTAATCAGATGCGCGAAGGCATGCCGCCAATCGCGAATAGTGGCTGCAATAAAAATTATTTGTAGAGATGCTCTTCATAAGCACACTAAAGATTAAATAAATAATTGAGCAATTCAAATAATAGGTTAATAATTATTTTGCACCAATCCAATGGAAAAATTTTCAAAAATTAAAATGCCCGCTGAAAATACAGCGGGCATTTTTTTTATTATCACTCATTAAGATTTAAATCAGATTCACTTTTTTCGGCACCGTGTTATTATGGTTTTTGTCTTTTGATTTTCCTTTTCCAGAATAACCGATGGCGATGTAAAACAACTGGCTGGTTTTAGGATAAGCCGGAATAAAAGATGTTTCATTTATATGGATAACTGATGGTTTTAAAAAATCCATTAAATAATATTTAGCACACACATACATACTCTTTTTCTGATAGCGGATAAAAACAGCGGGATTAATAAGGTTGGTGTTATTTGATAACCACTCGTGATGTTTCTGCACTTTTTTATTTCCATCAAACACCTTCTCTTTATAATCAAGCATCACCTCTGCTGTTGCACCCAAGGTAATGAATCGTCGTTTCTCTAAATTACCAAACCGGAAACCAACAGGCACATTTAAACTGTAAGCACGCTGCTTTAAAGTGATGGTGTCGTTTGGTTTGGTAATCATTCCAATGTTTGCCAATCCGATTCCGGTAATAAATCCGGCGCTTTTCGAAAAATCAATATTGAGTGTTTCGTCAAAATGATACCAGGCCGAAAACCGTACATTGCTATGAACATCTTTTCCTGCCGAATCGGTAGCGAGGCCATAAGAAAAAATAAAAGCACTTCCGTTTGTGAAGTATGGTTTCTTTTGAGCCGATGAGTTTTTTATTATCAGACAAATAAAAAACAAAGTGACAATGCTGTATTTCATAAATTGGATTTTTATTGTTTTCAAAAAAAACGATAATGACCTTGAACTATTCAATTACCCCGCCAATAATAATTTCCAAATGCGATTGAACTGAATTTATTACCTGCATTATTTTCAACTGTTAACTGATCACATGTAAAAGTTCTTTCAGTTCCAGCACCTTATCATTTTCGTTTTGCAATTCATATCCGGTTATTAAATAGTTAACTAACGAACGGATAACCTGCAAATTGTTGCAGGGCGAAAAATGAGTTGGCTCCGGTTTCACTTCCAGTTTATGCAGGTAGTGTGTAATGTCTTCGCGCGAAAAAATCATTCCCTTATTCAACGGATTAATATAGAAAACAATGTCGCTTCGTATTTCCTGCTCGGTTTGTTCGGGCTGTATGGGATGGTTATGATACGAAAGAATAAAATGCTGCGGAAGGTCAACGCCATAAACCGGCATTTGCAACTGATTGGCAATAACAAGATACAATATGCCAAGTGAAATGGGGTTTCCTTTTTTTGTTTCCAATAAATGATTGATGTAGCAGTATGCCGGATTTGTTCCATCGCTTTCAGTACCGCGGTATCCATTCAAGCTGTAAAAAACATGGTTAAATACATTCACCTGTTCAAGTGGGGTAAGATTGTAATTCATCTCGAGCCAGATATCTTTTTTCAGTTTTTCAACCTGGTTCTGAATTTTCAGAATATTAATATCAGAGAATAAATGTTTGGCAATTAAAATGGCGCCCTGTAATAAATCATCCGAATGATTTTTAGCCCAATCAGTTAAATCGGCTTTGAGTGTATCGGAATGAATGATGTGAATGACCTCTTCAATTTTTTTATGTACGAGGGCATCGGGTGATTTTTCCCAGTACTCTTCCAACGATGGTATTATTTCAGGGCCAAGTGAAATTAATTTATCAACCACCATTTTATTTACTTCCTGATCCGGATCGTCGAGTAAATGAACAAGTGCATTTAATTCATTTTGATTTTCTGCTTTCATTCTATTGCCTGTTGGTTGGTGAAAAGTAAGAGTCGATGTGTTTCCAACTGATTTCAGCAAAGCCATACTACCAACAAGTTCTTATCATTGGTTTATATAATCAGACATTCTAAAAAGTGAATCAGTATAAAAATGAGCCGCACATTAAACCGACACATCAAATTCCCGCAAAGTCTGATTCAATGATGTTTTTAAATCAGTGCTTGGTTTTCTTTTTCCAATAATGAGAGCGCAACTCACATTGTATTCACCGGCCGGAAATTTTTTTGTGTAAGAACCCGGTATCACTACTGAGTTAGCAGGTACTCTTCCTTTTATAGTTATAGGTTTATCGCCACTCACATCAATAATGTGTGTGCTTTGTGTCAATACTACATTGGCTCCAAGCACCGCTCCTTCTTGTACCAAAACTCCTTCAACCACAATGCATCGTGATCCGATAAAACAATTGTCTTCAATAATTACCGGTGCTGCCTGCAATGGTTCAAGCACTCCGCCAATTCCAACACCTCCGCTCAGGTGCACATTTTTTCCAATCTGAGCACATGAACCAACAGTTGCCCATGTATCTACCATAGTTCCCTCATCAACATAAGCGCCGATGTTTACATACGATGGCATCAGTATTACACCTTTCGCAAGAAATGCCCCATGCCTGGCTATTGCATGCGGCACCACCCGAACACCTATGTCTTTATAATTTTTCTTCAACGGAATTTTATCGTGAAATTCCATTGGCCCCGCTTCCATTGTTTCCATTTGCCTGACCGGGAAATAAAGCAGCACTGCTTTTTTTAACCAGTCATTTACCACCCACTTCTTGTCACCTTGATCAGAGATGATGGGTTCTGCAATTCGCAACTCTCCTTTATCCAGTTGTGCAATCACATTTTCAATTGCCTGAATAGTAGCCGGGATTTTTAATAGTTCACGATTTTCCCATGCCTCTTCAATTTGCTTTTTCAGATTTATCATAACACAAAATTAATTTCATCAAAGAAAGAAAGAATCAATTTATTTCAATGGATTTAAAAATTTATTAAATCGCAGCACAATAAACACCGCGCTTTTTCATTTTACATTTACAAAAAAAATAATCATGAATAAAAACCTGCTCATTGCCTTCCTATTGCTGTCAATTCTGAATTCATGCAAGCACGAAACAACTCAGGTAAAATCATATTACGATCACGATGGAAAAATTCTGAAAGAAGAATTTTTTGTGTTAACTGATAGCCCGGCAATACGAAATGGTAGTTATACTTTATACAATCAAACAGGAAAAATAATTGAAACCCGCAACTACAATCACAATCAGTTAAGCGATACCCTGCGCAGGTTTTATGAATCAGGAAAATTGAGTGAAGAATGTATTTATAAAAACAATGAATTGAATGGTTACCGGAAATTATTTTATGAAAGCGGTAAAATTTTAAATGAAGAAACTTATGCAAATGGAAAATTTGAAGGACCTTATTATTCTTATTTTGAAAATGGAAATAAAAAGGAAGAAGGGCAGTATGCAGCAGAAGCCATGAAGGGCTTATGGAAATTTTATTATGAAAGCGGTGAACTGCAACAAGAAGTTGAATTTGCCGATAACATGGAAAACGGAGCCTATAAATATTATTTCAAAAACGGAAAGGTGAAGGAAGAAGGAAATTATTTGAACGGCAAAAACGATAGTGTTTGGAAGTATTACAATGAGGAAGGAAAACAGACTGCCGATACGACCTGGTTTGAAGGATATGCATTGAAAAAATAAATGCTGTTACTTAAAAGGAGAATCAGCTTCACGCGCAATGGTGTTATACGCCATTCTATCAACCCACGCCGGAAAAAATTTTCCGAGCAATACTGAAATTTTTCCTTGTGCAGTTAAGGTGATTGTTCGTTTTCTTTTTACTACTCCATTTACAATGTAACGAGCGACTTCTTCAGCGCTCATTAATTTTTTTTCATCCAATGGAGTGTCGCCCTGAGCTTGTCCTTTTTTATTGAGTGCCGTTTTTCGAATGTTTGATTCAGTATAACCCGGACAACAAATCATTACATGCAATCCTGTTTTTAAATTCTCGCATCGCAATGCTCCTAAAAAACCATGCATGGCAAATTTTGATGCAGAGTAACCGGTTCGCCCCGGTAACCCAAGGTAACCTGCAACAGATGAAATACCCACTATACTTCCTTTCTGTTTTAATATTTCAGGCAAGGCATACTTGGTACAAAAAACAGTTCCCCAAAAATTTATATCCATCAATTGTTTTATTACTGTTAAATCTAAATCATTGAATAAGGCACGCATTGAAATTCCTGCATTGTTAACGAGCACATCAATTTTTCCAAACCTTGCAATTGTTTCGGTAATAATTTTTTTACAGTCTGCTTCTATGCTAACATCTGATACTACTTCAAGTATTTCAGCGCCTGTAATTTTTCTCATTTCCATAGCAGCCGCTTCAAGCGATTGAGCATTGCGGCCGGTTATTACCACCTTGCATCCTGCCTTAATAAATTCAATGGCGCAGGCTTTACCAATTCCAGATGATGCTCCGGTTATAATGACCACTTTATTTTTTAAATCACTCATGCGTGCGAAAATAACTTTCAGATTTATAGTTTGTCAGGGTTATACTGCAAACTTTCAATCATCCAATCTTTCAATTTACTTTGCAATCAAAAATTGATTGAATATTGATATGGCTTCTGAATTAAAAAATCTTTCTGACTACAAAGCAGATGAAATTTCATCAGCTAAGGGTTTTCGTTTTGCCATCGTTCGTTCAGAATGGAATAGTGAAATCACGACTCCACTTACTGATGGTTGCATTAAAACTTTGGTAAAACACGGAGCAAAAGAATCGAACATAAATTTGCTGCATGTGCCCGGCAGTTTTGAATTAACATTTGCATGCAGTGAGTTAGCAAAATCAAAAAATTACCATGCCATCATTGCCATCGGTTGCATTATTGAAGGCGAGACTCGGCATTTCGAATTCATAGCATCGGCAGTTGCAAATGGTATTACACAACTCAATACACTTTACAACACACCTGTAATTTTCGGAGTGCTTACACCTGCATCGCAACAACAAGCCATTGATCGCGCCGGCGGAAAATTCGGGAACAAAGGAGTGGAAGCAGCCGTTACAGCAATTAAAATGATTGCTTTGAAAACGCAGATTCAAAAAAAGAAATTTAAATAACAGTAACATAATACATAAAATTTTCAGGTGCTAAGGTTTTTCAGTTATTGATTTTAAATTTTAAAATAGAAATGAAACTTTATACGATAGATACAGGATTTTTTAAACTTGATGGAGGCGCCATGTTTGGTGTGGTGCCAAAAACTATCTGGAATAAACTCAACCCTGCCGATAACAATAATTTATGTACCTGGGCCATGCGCTGTCTGCTGGTTGAAGAAGGAAACCGATTGGTATTAATTGATTGCGGCCTTGGTACTAAACAAAGTGAAAAATTCTTGAGTTACTACGAACCATTCGGTGATGATTCACTTGAAAAATCATTGCGCAAAAACGGTTTCAGACCTGAGGACATTACCGATGTATTTTTAACACATCTGCATTTCGATCATTGCGGAGGTGCCATAAAAATGGATGCAAACGGAAAATTTATTCCTGCTTTTCAAAATGCAATCTATTGGAGTCATGCTGAACATTGGGAGTGGGCAACAAATCCAAATTCCAGAGAAAAGGCTAGTTTCCTGAAAGAAAATATTTTGCCCGTTAAAGAAAGCGGACAATTAAAAATGCTTGGCGACGGGGAAGAAATTTTTCCCGGCTTTTCGAACATCACCGTGTATGGTCATACGGAAGCCATGATGCTTCCGAAAATTACTACGAAAAATAATACCCTTATTTATTGTGCTGACCTGTTGCCATCTGCAGGCCACTTACCGATTTCGTATGTTATGGCTTATGATGTTCGGCCATTAATTACTTTGGTTGAAAAAGAAAATTTTATGAAACAAGCAATGGCAAATAATTGGTTGTTATTTTTTGAACACGATAAAAGCATTGAAGCCTGTTCGCTTATTCAAACAGAAAGAGGTGTTCGAATGAACCAAGAAATAAAAGTTAGTGAGTTATAGTTTTTTGTGATTGATTAATTACAGATCAACTATCAGGATCAATTCGCACTTACAATTTTCATAATCTGTTGAAATAATCTGAATTGCTTTTCCTCTATTCTGTTAATAGTAATGGTTTGCGCACGGTTATATCCACCAATGTAATACCTCGAAAACCATGGAAGCACCGAAGTAGCTTCTAAAAAAGAATACTGCAAAGCGGTATTAATTGTCAGGTAAAAAAATGCACCGGTAATTAACAAAGAGTTAATTCCGTTTTTAATATCGCCTGCATAAAATTGTCCCATGCCGGGAATAATCATTGAAAGTACTCTTGCCGTTTTCGGGTTTTTCTTCTGAACGCGCTCGGCTTTTGCAATCAGTTTTATCAATTGATTTTTTTTTACTGAATCGCTAATCACTTCATTGAACGCCGATTTGCTTTCTTCAAATTTATTCAATCCATAATAGGCCGTCGCCAGAAAAATATTTTTTGTCATACTGATATTTAAATCATCATTGGTACTGTATAATTCCTGCAATGCTTCCAGAAATTTTTTTTCATAAATAAATATAGCTGCCTTGCTTAATGCAATCAGGTTTCTGATACTGTCATTCGATGTGCTGAAATAAGCCAGTTCATAAAATTCTTTTGCTTGTGCAAAATCATTTAATACAAAGTAGGCATCGGCGGTGTTCAGTAAACAATCAGTGCTCTTGTAACCATCACCAAAAAAGCTAATCCGCTGATATAATTTTAATGCAGCTTCGTAATTGCCTTCATTCTTCAGCACTGTTGCTAAATCAAATAGCGTGGCTACATCCTGCGATTTAGCAGAATAAATAATAGTCAGGTTAAAGACTAAGACTAAATAAATCAGTTGCCTTTTTAAGCAATTCATTTTCATGTCGGTGATTAAAATCTTTTGCGGATTTAAATGAGCCGTAAATATTTCCTAAATATAATCCGGCGCTGAACCCGCCAAATATCCAACCATATACACTCTTGGTTCCGTTTTTTTCAAATCCGCGATAAGATTGAATTCCGGATGCGCCAATCAATAGCATTGAAAACAATGCATCCTTCCAATCTCCCGAATAAATTTTTCCTGTGCCCGGTATAATTGTCGACATGGTCATGGCCAATGCTGCAGATCGGTGGGGTAAATTTTTATACTCTTTAAATACAATGGAATACGGTGAAAAAGTTTTTGACTCTGAATAATTATTTGATAAATAAATCTGCTCTGCTGATTTCCATTTTTTCAACATGAGGTTTTTATTCATTAATAAATAATCTCGATCGTTTGTTGAAATTTTATTTGTGCCGATCAAAAAAGAATCAGCCAATTCAAAATTTCTGTTTAGTAAAAGCAGCACTGTAAATTCTTTAGCTATGGATGAATTCATTTTTTCATAATCTGGAAAAATGATTTTTGTTTTTGCTATTCCCTGATCGTACAAGCCTCCTTTCCTATAGGATTTCAATAAGAGCAACGAAGCCGAATCGCTTTCGGGTTGCATATACAGCCAGCGTTCGCATTCTTCAGCCGCCAGTTTATATTGACCTGATTGGTATAAATAATCAGCAAATGTTTTAGTATGCGATAAATCAAAAAGGTTTTGCGCACTGCACTTCTGTACCGAAAAAATCGAACAGGAAACTATAATCAAGAGCAAATAAAAATTCTTCATCAATTTACAGGATCAATCAATACATGTTTTTCCTGATCGTACTTGTATTTCGCAGGGCTCAATCCATTGCATCGAGTTAGCCGATCGAACCCGGCCATGGTACCAATGATTACACCTTTTTTTCTTATTGCTTGAATCATGTACTCTGAACACGAAGGAGTAAATGTGCACGAATTACCATCTTGCGACGAAATAAAATTTTTATAAAAAATAAATAACGAAGTAAAAATAAAATCAACTTCACTTTTTACTCCCTTGTAATTGTATTTATGATGGTGCATACCTGCATCCATTGCATTGGTCAACCGATTAAAATTAATGGTTTCACCTGGCTGCTGAGCCAAAACAAAAAAACTACTGAGCAGGAAGACTGTAATTATAAATACTGTTTTCATTTATATCATTTACTACCACATTTTTAAAAGTAGTTATCTTGTAAAATTCTTTTCCGCCGATATAGTTAATCTGTGTTATGCTGCCCGGGAATTCAAGTCCTTTATAATTTTGATACCCTTCAAAAAATTGTTTCGATAAAAGTTTTCCGTCTTTATCAAAAAACACCAAGCCAAATAATTGTTTTTTCTTTTGAGAAATTAATACATCGCCGGTTAACTCTTTTAATTTTTCAATTGTTGGTCGCCAGGTTGATATGATTAAACTGTCCTCCTTAACCACATCCACCAATTTGAATGCTGGATTATTTTCCAAACCAAAATTTGACATTTTACTTGCTAATGCTAAATTATAGATTGAAAAATTCAGCAGATTCATCGCAGGCTTTTGTTCAATTATTTTTCCGTCTTTAACTCTGAAATAATTAGAGTCGGTTAATATTAGTGTTTCCTTCTCCGGAAATTTTATCTGGTAGATTAATCGTTTGGCTGAACGGTCAAAATAGATTGTTCCCATTGTAAGACTCGATTTTCCATTTGCTAAAGTTTCTTTAATGGAAAAATCTGCCTTTACCCTAAAAAACTGTTGTCCAAGCATTGGCTTGGACAACAGTAGAAAAATTGCAAAAAAGAAAATATTCTTCAGAGTACCTACTAAATAGAACCTAAAACAATAACGAAGTAAACGATATAAAAAACTAACCATACACCTGCACCAGCCAGGCAACCGAAAAGCGCCTTTTTAGTTTCATCACCATCTTGAGTAACAAGATAAACTACAAGAATTCCAACCCAACTAAGTACACATCCCCATAGGAAAGAAGGAATTCCAGCCGGGCCATCTAACAACGATGAACTCATGCTGTTTTCTTCTGATAAATTTGCGGCGGCAGTTAGTTGTTGGCCTTCAGCATTCATAGTGCTGATCGTAATTCCGTCATTCTGATTTACGAAATTTTCAACAGCATTAACTTTATTCATCTTTGAACTCACAGCTTCTTTATTGTAGCTGAAAAGTGATGAACTGTTAGCATTTGCTCCGAAACCGGCAATTGCAAAAACACCTGCAAGAATTAAACTTTTGATTTTCATAGTAAAGATTTTTTGGTTAATTTTTTTTTGATTGGAAACAAATGAAACAAAGAAAATTTGAACTTACAAGCCTTTAATAAAAAATCTTTTAACTGACTTAACTTGAATAAAAGAAACGACTGACTTACAATTATAAAATTTAAAATATCCTCTGTTTTTACTATTGATGATTCAGGAATTTTATCAAAAAGTATAAAAGATGAAATTCGAATAACCAATAAATTTAACTGAAGCTTAAAAAAAATCCCGAACCTTTTATGGTTCGGGATTTTAAATTTCGGCAGCAATAAATTTTTATTCAGCAAATTTTTCGAACCAGCAATTAATTTCGGGTTCATGCTGGTCGCTCATGTTAATAAAATAAATTCCTTCGGGCAGCGGGGCCACATTTAATTCAAATTTATTTATGCCTTTAAAAATCATTCGCTGCTCGGTATAAATTTCATTTCCAAGAATATTCCGCACAGAAATTTTCATCTCTTTATCGCTGCCCGAAATCAGGTTGTAATTAACCGAATGATTGGTTGGGTTTGGATACAAGGTTGAAACCTGAATGTTTTCGTTATCAAATACTATTGACACAGTACTCGAATAATTTATTCTTCCATCTTTGTTGTTCTCTGCAATTCTATAATACCTTATGCCTGCTTTATTTAATTCCATATCGGTAAACGAATAGGTATGCGAATAACCGGTAGTGCCATTTCCGCTTACCATACCTATTTTTTTATAAACCAAACCTCCGTCTGCAGCCTGTTCGGTTGCAACTTCAACATCATAAAAATTACAGCCAATTTCAGATGTTGTTGTCCAGGTTATAAAAGCATTGGTATTGTTATCGGCATAAGAAACAGAAAAATTTGATAAAGTAATGGGTAACACTGTTTCACTATACCCTATTGCAAAATCTGCGAATTTTGTTAGTGATGTGCGAACAGCGGTAACCGTTGATGCATTAATTTTTTGGGTTGCGTTCGAGTGATACCCTGTAGATTGCCAATTTGAAAAACAATCATCTCTGTTTATCAAAGAACAATACTCCGCCCCTGCCGGCGAATTTGAATAGCCTGTTTCGTTTAATTCTATAGTAAGATCACCTTCAGTTGGTTCTGTGTCTGCAGCAAAACGCCAGAATCCGCCATTTAATAAATGTATAATAGGCGTTTCATTTACAAATGGGCCACCACTGGAATTTGGTAACCCTGAACACGATATATTATTTGAAATAAACTCCACAATTAAATACTTGGTTGGTGCAATATTGTTGATGGATATAGTTGTCAACTCATAATAATGCGAATTGCCAACGGGAAAATCGAAAGTTCCGTTATCAATGTATCTCTTAATTTTTCCATTTACATAACCCGTATTGGAGAATCCAAAAATTGCGGATGGACTACTGTTAAAAACCTGAACCGTATTTCCGTTCATATTCAAAACACCTTTTAATAATTGCAATGAACTAACAATTGTTAAATCGCCGTTGCAATTAATTCCGGCAGCATTATTAATTTTCAAATTGTAGCAGGTTATAGCCGGCATGGTTTGAGTTGCATTTCCGTTCAGTTCCAACAATCCGCCGACCTGAACAAATGCACCTGAACCATTAATAATTAAATCACCATTTAAAATTAATGCATTGCTATACATTAATAAACTGGCTTCGGAATTAATAGTCAGGTTTTTACACGAAGCTGAGTTCCCCGTTTTAATTTCAGGTTGATTGGGAGCAAGTGCATTGATAATGACATCAGCGCTGCTAACAGGAACAGATCCACTGTTCCAGTTTGCTCCATTGTTCCAATCTGTATTCAAAGTTCCATTCCACATTTCCTGGGCGCTAAGTTGTGCCGATGAGGCTAAAGAAATCAGTATTGAAAATAAAAAAAACTGACTCAAGAAAAAGTTTGAATTAAATAAACAGATGGGAAATTTTTGTGTAGTGTAGAGTTTTTTCATGCGGTATTTATTTAATGGGTTTAAAAAATTAATTAAGCCGTATTAAAGCTAATCGGATTTTTTTAAACTTTCAAATAAATATTTAAAGTTTGAAAACATTACGCTAAAAAGAAACAGAAAAAAGAAATGCGTTGCAACAGAATTGATAAAAAAATAGTTGATACGAATTACCTCAATACTTAATGGGGTAAATTAATTTTTGTTTGTTAAAAATCTTTTTGAGATAGAAAGAATTAGAAATAAAGAATTTACTATTTACTTCAATAAGTAAAATTAATTCCTGCAATATTTAACCAGATAGGCAATTGATTCCTTATGATTATACTTTGCTGCTTCCTTCCAATCAATACAGGCAAGCGCATGTTCGCCAGTGTTATTATATACCACTCCTCTGTTGAACCAGGCATCGGCATCATCAGGTCGCAACTGTATGGCCTTGGAAAAATCTTCAATGGCCTCTTTATATAAATTCATATCGGCATACAACGAACCTCTGTTGATATACGCTTCTTCCCATGAAGGCTTTAATTCTAAAACTTTATTGTAATCAGCAATTGCTTCCTGTGGTCTTCCCAATTTTTTATAAGTATTTGCTCTGTTGTAAAACCCTTTTTCACTTTCAGGTTTAATGGTTAAATACCAGGTAAAATCTTTTAAAGCTGAGTCATATTTTCCCATCTCATAAAAAATATTTCCGCGTTTCATAATCGCTAAAGTATAATAAGGATCAAGGCTGGTTACTTTATCCAAATCCTCAATTGCTTTATTTAATTCGCTCATATTTTTCCAGCACATGGCGCGGTTGTAATAACCATTTTCATCCTCAGGTTTGTAAGAAAGATAAATATTAAAATCATCCACCGCCTTATCAAAATCCATGGTCAAATAAAAAGCGCTTCCTCTTTTAAAATATACAATTGCGAAATCTGGTTTTTGTTTTATGGCAACAGAAAAATCGGCTATGGCACCTGAATAATCTTTTGTATTAAACTTCTTTTTACCCGATTCAAAAAAATCTTCGGCAGAAGGTCCACTAACTGAAAAGGCAGTAAGCAATGCACTTATTATTCCCAAGGCGATTATGTTTAAAGCAATCTTCACAAGTGTTTTATTTAATCTGCATTACGCTTCAATTTACTTTTTTGTTGCACTAAATAGAAATTGTTTAACAATGTATTTCCTATTCATATCATTAAAATGAAGAAGCCGGAACATTAGTTCCGGCTTCTTCAGGCTATTTTATTATGGGTACCTTATTCAACTACAAAATTTCTTGCATAAGATTGATTTGCTGAGGAAATTTTTACCAAATACATACCGCTTGGCAAGTTGTTTTGCAAATGCATATTTAATGAATGGTCGTTCTCCAAAACAATTTGCTCTGAATCAAAAATTTTCTCACCGATTGAATTAAAAATTTCAATCAGTACATTTTCATCCGGAAACAATCCACTGCTATAATCAATACTGAAATTTCCATTATTCGGATTTGGTCGAATGACAAAATCATCAGGCAATTCATTTGTTATTCCATTCTCGATTCGGCATCCTGTAACTGATGTTTGCGCTGATAATTTTTGACATCCGTGTGAATCAGTAATCAAAACTCTGTATACACCAATTGATGTTGCTGTATAGGATTGCATCGTTGCCCCTGAAATATTTACACCATTCTTTCTCCACTGAAATAAATAACCTGTTCCACTGCTTGCCTGTAATATCACACTTCCTGATGAACAAATATTAGTTGAACCCAATGGAGTTATTGTTGCAATCGGAAGATTGTAAAAAGTAACCGTTGTATTTGCAGAGAGTTTACTGCACCCGGCGGCATTTGAAACCTGAACTCTGTAGCCTCCGGTTACAATTGGACTATAAGAAATATTGGTGGCACCAGCTATTACAATTCCATTCTTTTTCCATTGATAGGTATAGCCACTTCCAGCATTTGCAGTTAATGATAAAGCAACTCCCTTACAATTTGTGGTTGCCCCGCTTGGTGTTACCGTTGCACTTGGAAAAGCAGAACTTACTACATTAACTGATGTACTGCTTCCACTGCAACCATTTGCATCAATTACTGTAACTGCATAAGTGCCGGGTGTTGTGGTAGAAATACTTGAAGTAGCTGCACCATTGCTCCATAAATAATTAACAAACCCTACAGATGCACTCAGATTCGCCGGAGTTGTATTGCAAATTGCAGGCACCCCTGTTACTTGCGGATTGGGAATCGGATTAACATTTATTGTTGCAGTAATTCTATTACTGCTGCAGGTTACCGGAAGTGTTTGAATTTCCCAGTTGTAATAAAAATAATAATAGGCGGCACCTGCAGATGAACCCGTTATACTGAGTAATCCCGGAAGCGTATAAGGATACACAACTCCGGTACTGTTTCTTGTTAAATTAGGATTGCCATTACCATAACCGAGTCGGTAATTTCCAGGTGATAAGTTAAAATTTAAAGTAACAGTACTTTCTCCATTCGGAACATTTGCAGTTACACTTTGCAAGGGTGTACCATTTTGATCTCGCAATACAATTTTCCGATTGCCTGCACCAGTAGCGTACACTTTTACAGATTTTAAAATACACGAGGAATAAACGGTGAATGTTTCATAGCGGGTTGAATCGGTGTGGTTGGCATTGGTACCTATGGTATTTGCAAACGGTTGATCAAAACTGGTAGCTCCTGCTGTAGTAATATTATTCTGGACAAAATAATTTGTCGTTGACTGAACATTTGTAAGGTTCAGGTTATTGCCGGTTGCTATTGCAGTTCCACCGGATGCTACATTATACCATGCAATATTTCCGTTTCCGGTTGCTGTTAGCGTGGCATTTCCCGGACCACACAAATTTGCATTGGTAACTACCGGTGTTGAGGGGTTGGTGAAATTAATAGTAATCAGATTTGATGTGGCAATGCCGCATGGATAATTAATGGTGCATGAATAATTTCCTGATTGGGTTACAAAAATGCTTCGTGTGGTTGCTCCATTGTTCCATGAATAAGAATATGCTGCCTGATCAGCAGTTAGAAGTACGGTATCGCCACTGCAATAAGTGGTGGCATTGGTTGATGAAGTTTTAGTTACAGTACATACAGGATTACCAGCAGCATCCTGCTGATTGAGTGTCCAGGGCATTGCCAATACATTATTGGTTTCATCTTCTTCAATGAAATAATTGTGCGGATCAATCTGGCAAACGATGTAATAGTTTCCATTGCATGTTCCGGGTGGAATAGTAATGTACATTCCATCAAGGTATTGATAATAAACATCGGCCCATCCAACTGTAATCCCCTGTTGATTTGGAGTACAGTTATATCCGCCACCACCTAATCCGAAATTTTCAAAATCTGCATTTTGCAAAATGGGTCCGTTACCATTTCTGCAATCACCATAAGTATCGCAATCGCCATAGTCAAGCAAACAAAATCCAAGCTTTGCACCTGTGCCTACAATTGGCCAAAGTAATGGATCTGTTACACCTGGTATTTGTAATCGTAGTGTATAAATTCCCCAATCATCATAATGCATGTGACCGTGTGTGGGGTGATAAGTCATTGTGCCGGCCATGTGTTGCCAGCTGGTCATTGTTGCACCATTCTTGTGATATATTTCTTGATTCACTACTGTTTTTGGTGCTGAACCATCGTTGCATGTGGTTGGTGCACTTCCGGTGTAGGTTGAATCGGGGCACACATAAGTATTTGTTGTTAATGTATGCAATGGCCCGTGACCAATGTTGGGTGTTTCAACAGAAATGCGAAGTTGCCCCGGGTTGGTGCCACTCGTTTGCGAGTATTCAATTACTCCATTATTTCCGGTAATCGATAAGGTATGTTGCCCTACTGTAATATCAGGAAGTAAATCACAATTGTTTGTTCCATCCTGGCAATGGCAGCCGGCAGCATTGGTGGTAGTACAAGGTTGTGCATTAGCAATTTGTTTAATCAAGAGAAAAGCGAACAGTAAAAA
>JAHEZG010000260.1 GCA_023251195.1 Chitinophagaceae bacterium
ATTTCTTAATGATAATAACCTTAATTCTTATTATTATTATTTCAGTAACAGACAAAATTATTTCTAATGAAAATTAGAATCTATTTTTTTGGTTTAATCCTATTTACAAGTTTTGTTTTCAAAGGAAATTCAGAACAAAAAAGAAAGTCTAAGACAAGTCACACACTTGCAGAAATAATTGATTCTGAGTTTTCAAAATTTCGACCGGTTGCAAAAGCAAATGATATTAATCTCGGTAAAATTATTTTCATACAAACTCAACAATCTCACATTAAGCTAAATAACCCCACAAACGATATCTCAATAAATCTTCATCAAATTGAGAATTTTACACAAAACACATCCGAAGAATTCAAATCATTATTTGTAAGGTTTGTAATTGCGCATGAAGTCGGTCACATAATACAATCAAAAGGGTACAAGAAAGAAGTGCTTGATTCAAAAAGAAGTGAAGGAAATGTATTCCTTGAATGTGAGGCAGATATTCTTGCAGGTATTCTAATCTCTGAAGAATTTAATGGCTATGAAATACCAGAATTAGTAAATAATAATCCGGATTTTGATCAGGAAAGCTATACTTTAAAAATGACTGAAGTTTTATTTGAAGTGTTCAAGAAAATTTTGGACATGGATAATGCAAATGTTTTTATAAAAAGTCATCCAAGTAATTTTCAACGATTTACTGCAGTAAGAAGCGGACAATTGGCTGGTAATATTCTTAACTTTCACTTTATGAGAGACTTCTATGATACTACAACTACAATTCCTCAACCACCAAATTTAGCTTACCTAAAAACGGCTTATAATAATTTATCTAAGGCACTTGACTTCAATCCAAATGCAATTAACGATCCTCAGAAAAGCAATATTTATATATGGGCAAATTCTGAAGCAATTAGGATTATTAATAGGTTTAATGCTTACTCAAGTAATTTAGTTTTATTTAATAAGGAGATTAAGTGGGATACGACAGCTGAACACCCTTTTGTTAAATTTTCATTCATCGTTCTTAATAAGAGTCAATCAGTTATTAATTTCAGTGGAAGGGTTTGCACAGAATTAATTCCAAGGCATGATAAAAATATTTTAAAGAACTTTCCTATTGACGCTTATATTTTTAACAGACTTATTTCTCCACAAGATACGATAATGATTTCAGGAGAAATTGAATGGAGAATGGCTGATAAGGACTTTATGCCGTCCATTTTGCTTCCGGGTGATCCCAGATCACTATACTGGGCGTATGTTCAAGCTAATCCCGCAGCTGATACCTTCCAGGTTGAAAGTTTCGATATCAAATTTGATCAATGGAATTCCGGGGCCAGTCAGGATATAATTGATATAATTGATTATACTCTCAGAAGAAAAAATGAATTTTTAAATTATAGAAAAGGAATTGGAATCTCATCAGCAGAAAGTAAAGATGAAGTTGATGAATTTCCTATCACATACCGACCATTATTTATGTCGAACTCTGATGAAAATAAAAACATCTATTTTAGTCTTACTGATGAGAAAATTAAATTCGTTCTCAAAGCATTTACTTGGAAAGATAGTTTGAAAGCGGTAAGTGCGTTTAACGAAATAATTAAGGAAATTGAAATTTCACTCAGCGGATATGTTGCAGAAGAAATTCAAGTTAGGAAATATTTAAAGTATAAGGATTATTACACAACAAATGAATCTAAAGCTTTCGAAGTAGGATTAAGTTATAACAATTTAAAAAAAGAATATTCGATAAAAATAGAAGTATACGGCGACTAAAACCTTGAATAGTTTATCTAAAACTTAATATTTCAGTTACTATTTCTGAAATCAATCCAAATTTTTATATTCGTGTAGATAAAAAAACCACCAATGAAAAAAGTTTTCCTCCTCTTACTTATTACTGTTACACATGTTTGCAAGGCAAATTGTGATGGACAAAATTTCAATATTGAAATTTCCAAATCGAATTATTATGATGAGACCGCCAGTCTTTTGGCTACTAAAATTTATAACTTAATGAATGAAGGAAACTATGAAAGTGTTAGAGGATATTTTACTTCGGAAATGAAGGGCGCATTGACTGCTACAAAAATGAAAGAAGCATGGATTGCACCTCAATTTCAATTCGGAAAAATTATTAGTTTTAGTAAACCTGATATTACAGAGATTCAAGGCTATAAAACGGCTATAATTCATATTGTATATGAAAAAGGAAAGGCTGATTTTGAAATTGACTTCAATGAATCCAATCTTATAGTTGGGCTTTGGATGAAACCTGCACAATAACTAAATTGGTTTAATTATTCTTCTTGACCCGATTCACCGTTACACAAAATATTTTTATTTAATCGGAAGTCAAAATTGCAATAGCTAAAAGAGATAATGAAACCCAAACAATTGGGTGAACTCCTGCATTTACAGGCACAACTTTTTTAATCTTTCTAAAATCAATTTTCTTTTCTTCCGATTTTATTCCTAAACAAAAAGGAATATTAAAATCCCCTTCAGTGAAAACTATTTCAGGTGTTTGTTTTTTGAGCAAAGCAGCAGCATTATTTACAATTGAATAAATTGAAGTGTGCTCCCTATTATTTCTATCACTAATATTCTTTGAAACTTTCAGAACTGCGCGAGTGAATAGCCCGCCCCACTGACTATCATCAGAAGTTTCGCCATCCAGTGTTGCATGAACTATGACTTTGCCAAAAGGTGAATTTGAAATTAGAGAGTCAAATAAATCGTGAATCGGATAAAGTCCATTAGCACTTAACCAATGCTTTTCTTCTTCAGGAAGTCCGGCAAGACCAGGTGTTACATGAGTACGGCACGAATCAATGACTACAAGTTGACGAGGGCTTTCATTTAATAATGAAGTATCTGAAATGCAGCAGTCACGCAATGACAAAATTCTTTCCCCTGTCTGAGCATTTGTAGCGCCATGTCCTGAAAAATATATGAATTGATAATCGGAAACATTGGATTGAATCGTTTGATAAACTTCAATTGCAGATGGGTTTTCCAAAGTGATAATTTCACTTGGAAAAAATTCGCCTCCGTTCTTAGATGAAAAGTGATTTTTCATATTAGTCAAATCACTACTTACACCATACAAATAATTTCTACCCTCACTGGGACAGCCAATAAGAATTGCTTTGCGAGTAACTCGGGTATGTAATTTCATTAACACCATAAGATTACCTCAGCTTTTTTTATTAGCAACTTTCTTGTTCTGTACTTCAGTGCGAATATCGTTTGCCATTTTCTTTAGCTCCTGCATGTGCTTACGAACCCTTGTGCCAGCCGCACCGTTTCCTTTATCGAAAAATTTAACAAAATCTGTTTCGCAAGCAGTAAGAAATTTTTGAAGTGTTTCTAATTTATTCATATGTAAAATTTGTGTTTAGCTTTTTTATATGACAAATATATCTCTACTCGTTTACTCTATAATTATCATTGAGAAAATACTTTTTAAAATGAAATTGCAATAGGTCTCGGTTGGTATCTTGAAAATTAATTGATAAAAAACTTATAGATTCAGTCTATAAGTTTTTTTATTTTTGAGCTGTAATTTTTCGTTTGGAGTAATTTTTCATTTTGAAATGTTCCCAAAAAAGTTCTGAGTTCAAAATTTTTTATCTACTTTTAGTTTCTTCTAAACAAGAATAATTTATTTTTTGACTGCTTTTCATTGGTAATTGGCTCTTGTTTTTAAATAATATTTTTTAACCAATTTTTTGAACCCATCAAATCCAATAATAAATTATGAATAACTTACTGAAATTTATTTCCGTTGTTAGTTTGTTTATGTTAATTAACAACACCATTTCCAAAGCACAGGATGTAACATTTTGTTTAGAGCAAGGAACAGGAAATTCGGTTACGCAATTATTACCTTGTAATGGATTAGTTTATACTGTTGTTTTAAATTTAAGCAATAATATTTCTACAAATGGAACGATAAATGTTTCGTTACCTGCTGGAGGAACATTTGATGGAGCAACTGCTTATGGTGCAGATTTTACAGTAACATATCCCACAAGTAGCACTGTGATTGTTGTAAGACTTTCCGCAAATAATATAATTTCAATTCCTTTTCATTTAGGAGGATGTGATTTGGTGAATGCGACTCAACTTTCCCAAGTATTCACTTGTACTGCTACTTTTGATGGAATAATTCCAGTTCCATTAAGTTCGATAGCCCCTTGTACTAACCTCCCCTCTTTTCCAACTCAAACTGCTCAAGCTTTTCAAGCTGCAATTATTCCACCTGCAATTGAATTTGTGACACTAACAGGGGCAAATGGTTCTCATGATAATGCTGAGTACAAAAGGTTTGAAACACAAAGCCGATATTATCGAATCAAAGCATCCACTGGAAGAGTGGATCATTTTGACTTAATAATTAATCCTGAAGACGATATTTTTATTACAAAAATTGAGGCACTAACTCAAAACTTTACTCATATTTATGACCTGTTTTCCTCGCCTCAAAATTCTTCTTGTAATCTTCCAGTTCAAGCTGATATTCCTTTAACCTTTTTAAATAACTCATTTCATGATTGTGTATTAAATTCAGCAGGTTCCCAATTTTTGAATCATAATTTTATTGATGCAGATGCAGGAGATTATATTTTAATTAGAGAAATCTTTATTGTTAACAAAGTTTCTGATCCGCAAACCGGATATACAGCCTTTACCTCCTGCGATGGATTTGCAAGTGAAAAGTCGCAGTATTCTGTAAATATTTATTGTGATGGAGCACCGGATCCACTATGTATCACTTCGACTCCTGTCGGAACAATTGGAGTTTCTTGTACTCAAATACCATCAATAATTACAACAACTGTTTCAGTTATTAATCCAGTTCAACCTTGTGGGTTAAGTTCAACATTTAATTTAGAGGTAGTAATAAAAAATTTATATAATAATCCACCTAATATTATTCCTGCTGAAAATGGAATGATTCAACTAAGTGAGGTTCGAGTTCCAATTAATCAATTGCATTTTGATTTTTCTACTGTCGCACAAGGTGGGTTATTCCAGATCGTTATTGGAGGCCAGGTTTTAAATCCTGCAAATAATGATTGGGAGATTATTGGTGCTTATTCTGTAAATAGCTATATTAGAATTGATCTGACACATTTAAATTCTAACACGGCAAATAGCCTAACTAATATTTACACAGGCGATTTTCCTGTTCAGCCTCCAACCCCAATAATATATAATTTTTTACCCCTTAATCAATCTTTTACTGTTGAATTAAAAAATATAAAATTTTTATGTCAGGGTTATAATAATTCCGATATTTTACAGAATCCGGATGCGTTCGCACCCGACCCATTTAATCCTTTATCACAGAACTTTAATTTTTTTGGAAGCACTTCAAATAATGCAATTATTTATTTTAATCGAATTTGCAGAATGTGCGAAAACATTAATCCACCAAATAATGATTTTTATGTTTTACCAAATTTAGTTTTCAAAACCCACTAAATGGTGCAATGAGCGGCACACAAAGTAGTGCTGATGTGGT
>JAHEZG010000261.1 GCA_023251195.1 Chitinophagaceae bacterium
GGGGAAGCGGAACCGATTATTGTTACAACATTACTGATGCAGCACATAGTTATGATTCAACAAAACTGGATAAGTTCACGCGGCGATTATTTTTTTACAAACCCGATAAAGTAATTGTGCTCGACTTTGTTCATTTGAAAAATACGGCAACCATTCAACGCGATGCAAAGTGGATTTTACATTTTCAAAATGAACCAAGCATCAATGGAAATTTAGTGAGCACAACTGTTCCGAATCACATTGAATCGTTTGACGGAAAAGATATTTCACAAATAAACGGTGCAGGAAATGTTTCCATCAGAACATTACTTCCCCTCAACACAAACACCACTCGAATTGGTGGTAGTGGTTACGAATTTTTTGTTGATGGAGTAAATTATCCATGTATTTCAACAATGGATACCATTCACACTACTCCTGGAAAATGGAGAATTGAAGTTTCGCCAACTACTGTTACCGATTCACTTATTTTTCTTCACACCATTAGTATTGGCGATACTGCAATTGCATCAACTCCCGGAGGAATTCTTCATCAGAATGCGATTAGTATTTCGGTTGACTGGAATACCGAATTATTTTATTTCAATGCACAAGGCGATACAGGAACAGTTCATCACCTTGCTGAAAATATACCGGGAGGCAGAATCATAAAAATTGTAGCTGCCGATTTAAAACCGCTTACTGAGTTTGATGTGTTGATTGATAACATGCAAACAGCAATTGCATCAACTGATAGCAGCGGAGTTTTAGAAACAAACATTTCGCTCGGTGCCGGAAATCATTCTGTTAAAATTATTTTGCATACAACTTCAATAGCAGCAATAAAAAACGATATTCAGTTAATTGTTGTTTCTCCAAATCCTGCACATGATTTTATTTTCATTGCTGTACTTGCCCGGAAAGAAAAATTGCACCTGAAAATTTCTGATGAAAAAGGGATGCTTGTTTTGGAAAAAAATATTTCTTCTGATTTAAAACTTGATTTAAAAAATTATTCCGCAGGCATTTATTTTATTGAAGCAGAAACCAATTCAGGAAAACAAGTGATTCGATTTGTGAAATCATAATTGAATGACGATTTTTTAAAAATTAAACAATGGGTACACTCAAACAATTTTATAAGCGAAATACGCATAATGCATTTTTGAAAACCCTCGCCGGTTTCGGCCGATCATTGAATCGATTGTATGAAAACCGTAATTACGATGTGCACAGTAATGGCGAAGAAGTTGTTTTAAAAAAATTAAGCTCCTTCAATCCAGCTATTATAATAGATGGCGGTGCAAACATTGGCGATTACAGTTTACTTGCAGGTTCACATTGCCCCTCTGCAAAAATATTTTCGTTTGAACCGGTTGTTTCCACTTTTAAATTATTAAAACACAAAACCGCGAACAACAAAAATATAATTGCGGTAAACACAGGATTATACAATACAAATAAGAAACAGGAAATAAAAATTTACGACTCGCATACACATTCATCACTTTATGAAATCAAAGGCATTGATTACTCTGTTCAGAAAACCGAAGTGATTGAATTGGTTTCCGGTGATTCATTTATGCATGAAAATAAAATTGAAAAAATTGATTTTCTGAAACTCGATATTGAAGGAGCTGAACTGCACGCATTGCAGGGATTTGAAAAAGCTTTGGCAGAAAATAAAATAAGAATGGTTCAGTTTGAATACGGATACATAAACATCACTACCAAAAATTTATTAATTGATTACTACGATTTTTTCAAAAAACACAATTACCTGATCGGAAAAATTTATCCTGGGAAAGTTGAATTCAGGAATTACAAATTCAAACACGAAGATTTTATCGGCCCTAATTTTATTGCACTTCACGCATCGGATTCTGAGTTGCAAAAATCACTATCGGTCAGAAGGTAAGTGAAATCAACAATTGCTTCATTACTTCTTACCTGCACAAGTCTTTCGGTGTTTAATTCTAAATTAATAAATAACAATTCTGTGCGTTAAATTTGTACTCATCACACAGCGAATATGAAAATGAAAATTTCTTCAATGAAAAAACAACTCATCTTATCCTTTGTATTTTTTATCTCTGTTTTTATTTACAAAGCGAGTTTTTCGCAATCCATTACCACAGGATTAATAGTCGGTAGTCCTTTTTGTCAATGCGGCAGTGTAATTATACCATTTACAAGTACAGGCGTTTTTAACACAGGCAATAATTATACAGCTGAATTATCTGATGCAACCGGAAGTTTTGCAACATCTGTTCCCATTGGAATTTTTCCAAGTACAGGAAATATAGGTAGTATCAGTGGCACCATTCCTTGCCTTGCGCTAACCGGCGCCAATTACCGAATCAGAGTTACAAGTGATAATCCGGTAGTGATTGGCACTGATAATGGAATTGATTTACAAATTGATTCTGCAGTAACAGCTTCCCTTACCATTTCCGCTTCGCAAAATATTATTTGCGCCGGACAGCAAGTTGATTTTAATGCAATTCCTGTTAATGGCGGAACGACTCCCGTTTATCAATGGCAGATTAATGGAGGAAATGTTGGAACAAACAGTTCATCATTCAGCAGCACCACTTTAAACAATGGAGATGCAGTAACCTGCATAATGACTTCAAATGCCAATTGTGTTTCAGGATCTCCTGCCCTTTCCAATACTGAGGTAATTACTGTAAGCGCAAGTGTGGTTGCATCGGTGAGCGTTTTTGCTTCCATCACAACTATATGTACAGGTGATCAGGTAGATTTTATAGCCACCCCTTCAAACGGAGGTGCAACACCTTCATTTCAATGGCAGATAAATGGATTGAATTCCGGTACCAACAGTGCAAACTTCAGCACCACCACATTAAACAATGGCGATGTAGTTACTTGTATTCTTACTTCCAGTTTAGCTTGTGCTACGGGTTCGCCGGCCACATCTAACGGAGTTGCAATTACTGTTAATCCAATTGCACCGGCAGGTGTTTCAATTGTTGCAACTACTGCAACCACTATTTGTTCGGGCCAGCAGGTTGATTTTACAGCAACCCCAAGTAACGGAGGATTAACTCCAACTTATCAGTGGCAGGTAAATGGTGGTAATGCAGGATCAAACAGCACCGTTTTCAGTTCCACAACTTTTAACAATGGTGATGTGGTAACTTGTATAATGACTTCAAGCAATTTATGTACAACAGGAAATCCGGCTACTTCCAATTCAATTATAGTAACAGTAACACCATCTGTAGTGGCGTCTGATACCATCACTGCAAATACAACAGTTATCTGCACAGGTGATCCTGTAACTTTTACCTCTGTGGCAACAAACGGTGGAGCAGCACCAACTTATCAATGGCAGATTAATGGTTCAAATACAGGTGGTAATGCATCAACTTTTACTTCTACAACTTTAAATAATGGTGATGTAGTAACATGTATTATGACCTCGAACGCAAATTGCGTTACAGGATCTCCCGATGTATCAAATCCAATAACCATAACCGTTACAACAGGTTTGGCTGCATCAGTTTCCATTACTGCAAACAACACAACTATTTGTTTCGGTGATCAGGTGGATTTTACTGCTCTTGGCGTTAACAGTGGTGGCGCACCAAATTATCAATGGCAAATTAATGGCGTAAGCACAGGACCAAACTCATCGTCGTTCAGTTCAACTACATTAAATAACGGTGATGTAATTACCTGCATCATGACATCAAGTTTAAGCTGTGTAACCGGTTCGCCGGCTACTTCAAATCAATTAACAATGACAGTAACCGTTGGTGCTCCGGTATCTGTTTTAATATTTGCTACATCAACTTCTATTTGTTCAGGTACAGTGGTGGTCTTCACAGCAATTCCAACAAACGGAGGAACTGCGCCGGTTTATCAATGGCAGGTAAACGGGGTGAATGTCGGCTCAAATTCCGCAGTCTTTAACGATTCAACATTGAGCGATAATGATGTAGTCACCTGTATTCTCACTTCAAACGGAACATGTGTTTCTAATAATCCTGCCACTTCAAATCCATTAACCATTTCTGTAACTCCACAAGTAACTGCCTCGGTTTCTATTGCAGCTGATAATGAAATAATATGTGAAGGAATGACTGCAACATTAACAGCTACAGGAATAAATGGGGGAAGTGCCGCCTCATATGATTGGTTATTAAATGGTGTTTCAGTTGGCCAATCAGGATCATCTTATACAAATACTTTTCCCGATGGCTCAAACATTACTTGTATCATGACCTCTAATGCTGCATGTGTATTGGGAAGCCCTGCTACTTCAAATACCGTAGTAATAAGTGTGCAACCCAATCTTATCATAACCATTGATCCGGATACAATTACAACTTGCTGGACCACTCCGGTAACTTTAAATGCCAGTGGAGCCAATACTTATCACTGGTCGCCTGATTTACACATCAGTTGCCTCGATTGCCCGAACCCAATGGTTGATCCATCAGATACTACAGTTTATACCGTTACAGGAACTTCAGGCAGTTGCACAGGCACTGCCAGTGTATTGGTTAATATTAAATGCCCCGATGTATTTGTTCCAACTGCGTTCACACCGAATGGAGATATTTTTAATCCGGTATTTAAGATTTATAGCTTACCGATGACAGATTTTACTTTAATGATTTTTGATCGTTGGGGTCAAATGGTTTTCTTATCACATAATCAGAACGAGGGTTGGGATGGAAACTTTCATGGAAAACCAATGAGTACCAGCGTATATGTCTGGATGTTTCGCGGAAAAGACCGCGATGGCCGAAGTGTTTCGGTGAACAGAACCAATTCCGGTGATGTTACACTGATTCGCTAGCACCTGAAAAAATTTATCTAAAGAAAAATATTTGTTTAATAAAATAAAAACAGAAACAGTTTAAGTATTGCCGGCTTCCATTTCGTCAATTGAATCTTCCCGTTAAATTTGCCCGAATTAAAAAGTCGGCGTGGTGAAACTGGTAGACATACTGTGCTCAGAACGCAGCGCCTGCAAGGGCATGAGAGTTCGAATCTCTCCGCCGGCACTACTGATAAAAAAAGGAACATGAAAAGTATTTTATTACTGTTGAGTGTTCTTGCCTTTGCTTCTTCATCAGCACAAATAAAATTACCGGATGGCATTTTCCTGAAAAATGTTTATTCAGAAATAAAAGCTGACAGCAACATAATTTACCGCAGGACTGTTAATTATACGGGCGATTCAGTTCAACTTCACATGACCATTTATTACCCCGATGAAAAATTGAAGTTCAAAAAACCATTGCTTATCCTGCTTCCTCCGGGCGGATTTTATTCAAGCAACCTTAACAATGAAAACATTAAAGGAATTGCAGTTGAATATGCAGGCTATGGATATATAACTGCGAATGTTGAATACAGGTATGGGCTTGATACACCCACAACATCATTAAGTTATGAAAAAGCAATTTACAGAGGAACACAGGATGCAAAAGCAGCGATTAAGTTTTTAAAATCAGTAGCCTCCGTTTATTGTATTGATACCAATTCTGTTT